>WAJX01000267.1 GCA_015523665.1 Ferroglobus sp. | reverse complement strand
TCTCAGCCTCCTTCCGATTCGTTTCTTCAATATACTTCATCTGAAGTTCGTTCAGATTTTTCTGTATTTCTCTGTGCCACTCATCCTCCAGTCTTCTCTTCTCCCCCTCAAGCTGTTTTATTTCTTCTAAAACCACTTTCTTTTCAAGAGTACTCAAATCTCGGAGTTTGCTCCTTAATTTCTTGATTTTTTCCTCTATATCATCTATTTGCTTTTCATAATTCACCAACTTCACCCCCTTCCAAATACTTTCGAACCGCCTCATTAATTTCGGCGAGTATGGATCCGTGAGCTTTACCGTGCTTTTTAATAGCCATAATTCTCAGTTTTTCGAGTAAATTTCTGTCAATCCTAACTGTTGCCGTATTTGAGTTCATGTTAAGCTCTGTAACTTTTGGACTTAATAAAGTGACATGTATCCATGTAGTCATGTAATTGGATCCGTGTTTCAGAATTCAGAATTTTGAAATGGGTTAGCAGAGGTAATGAATATAATAGACATTACCATCACCCGGATCCATTTCGAAAAATTCATCTGATTCTGGGTCTCTGTCAACCACTACAATATCGTAGTGGAGGGAATATACCTCATATTTGTTCCCCAGTTCTTCGTAACTCTCACAGCCATATTCTGAAGCAACTTTCTGTTTCATTTCATCAAAGTTTTTTGCCATATTCCTCTCTTCTTCGGAAAAAAATTCTCTCGTGTTTGAAGATATTATAAACAACTTTTCTGATTTTCTAAGTTCTTTCTCCAGCTTTTCCAGTTTTCTTTTCAACTCTTTCGTAGACATGGTTCACCTCCTTATTTTGTTTAAGAGATCCTCCAACCGCTCCTCAATACTTTTAAACTCAGTGATCTCGTGTTTGAGCCTGATGGCTCTCAAAAATAGATTTGACCACACTTCCACAGCTCTCGGAGGAGATAACGTGTTTAATTTTCCAAGGTTGTTGTAGGATTGAGCAATAACATTATCAAGAGCGTTGAGAGAATCGATGGTCTTATTCACTCTATCATTTGTATTTTGGAGGAGGGTGATATGATTTTTATGATTATGGATATTCGTTCTGTTCAGATTTAATTCAGGGAATTCTTTTATGATCTTGGTGGATGACACTCCTTCCAGGATCAATTCATCTATCTTTTTACGATAAGGCGATCTGCGGGTCTTACATTTACCGTTATGATTTTCGGGCATTGTTAAGGTTGTTAAGAATTAGACTTAATAAAGTGACATGTGGACAAACTCTCAAATTCCTAAAATTTTTCTACTGTAGAATAACACCCGAGTTATTGAAATCAAGTTCAACATGTTTACAGCTAAAACATAACCATCCAACTGCCTTCATGGTTCTGGATTTGTATCTCTGAATCTGGATGTAAACCCTCTTCATTGGTGTTCCACAGATACATATCCTATGTTTACCCCGGGTTTTATGTGTTGAATTACCAGGGGAAAATGCTATAGCGTTTTCAATACTACCTTCATTAATGCTATAGCGTTTTTTGTGGTTTCCCTCTGAAAATACTCTCTTTGCTTCCACATTCCTGGCATTCATTCACTTCTCAATCCCTCCATAACCTCTCTTAACTCAGGATATAAATCCAAGGCTTTCTTACAGACTTCAGATATGGGAATTTGGAGTTTTTCAGAAATTAAATCCAGCTTTTCTTTAACAGTCTCCCCAACTGTTTCAGGCTTTATCTCACCCCTCCTGCAATCTTCAAGATACTCCTGGAAGAGGAAAGCATCTTCAAAAAGCTCATGTGCTGGTGTTACATCATTTGAAAAGATTATTTTGATATATTCTTCAAGCATTTTCTCTTTTTCTTGCTTTTCGGTTTTTTCTTTTTCTTCTATACCATTCAGAATGGATTTTAATCTCTGGATTTCGAGTTCGTGAATTTGAATCTCTTTAACGATTATCTCTTTTAAGGAGCTCTCTTCCCTTGCTAACTTCTCTTTTACAGCTTCTCTTACAAATTCTGAGATATTCCCATACATTTCTTCAATTTTTCTCTTCCATTCTAATGGGATTCTTGCCCAGACAGTAATTCCATCTTCAATTATTTTAGGACGTGACATAAAACCACCTCTTTAATTTTGTCAAACAAAACTGAGTTTTGTCGAGGAAAATAGGAGAGTGAGAGAGAGAATTTAGGAATGTATCTATTAAAGAATTAATTTTGTCAAAACGTTTTGACAAAATAAACTCTATCACTATATACCTATCTTCTTTCTTTCTATCTTTAAATGTCAAACAAAACTGAATTTTGTCAAACATTACCTCCCCCTGCAACCTCTGTTTCAGAACTTCAGTATAGGTTAGGGTGCTCTCTGGAGATTCATTTGATAGAACAAGGATGATCACTCCTGTATGATTTTGCTTTATTTAGAGAAATGTTCTCAATTATCTTTCCATCTGTTCTGTAAATTAGGATCCTGAAGTATGTTTCAAGCAACCCAGCACTATGGAATTTAGCTAATCTTGGGTTGTTGTTATTAAGCATTATCAAGTACTTCTTGATCTGGTATTTCCTCGGAGTTATCCCTGCAACTGCCAAAGCTTCCTCCACATCCGAATAACTGATTATTGGAGATTCCCTATCTATTGCCTTAATGAGTAAATAGGTGTATACTTGCTTTAGGGATTTACCATCTGGAATGAGAAGTTTGAACCTTGTAGAATTCTCTCTAATAAAATCGGTGGGAGTGTTCAAACTCCCACCTCCCCGACTTTCTTAATGAGAAGTGTTGAATCATCGACTTCAAAGACATCAACGAACCTCGCATCCCTCCAGGAAGGAGGTATATTGACGTAGGCACTGGTATTAAAAATCAAGACGCTCCTTCTCCCAACATATTTCGCATCTTTCGTTTCCATGATCTACTCTGTAAAAATAGACTTTAAATACTTACATTCTGACATACATTTAAATACTATTTGTAATAAAACTACACATATTTAATTATAATAAGTAATAAGTTAAGTTGTGTGGATTAGATTTTTTGTTACCAACTTTGGTAATGAAAATTAGACTAATGAGACTGTGTAATTTTTGACCCACCAAATTACTGACAAGGATACATTTACCGAAATATATTACGAATTGTAATTATAAGTTCAAAAAAGATGTTGATGTTTATAATTTCTGATACTGATTTCAGTACTGAAAATTCCACATCCACACTTGTTTGAATTTTTATTATTTGAATTTTTATGAACAAATTGTTCACAGAATTTTCTGCACCATATTTGGTGCAATAAATTCCAAAAAACATTATAATTTAGAGGAGCCATTCAAATACAATGCTACTCACAATTCACGCAAGGGAGAAGATGAAGGAATATGGGATTGAGGAAAAAGAAATTGAAGATACCATTAAGGCTCCAGAAAAAGCATTCTTGGACATAAAAACTGGAAGAGAGATAGCTGTTAAAAGCTGGAAAGACAAACATCTCGTTGTGGTATTTGAGAGAAATGATATTGTGAATGTCGTAACGGCTGTCTCTTATACACATCTCCG
>WAJX01000266.1 GCA_015523665.1 Ferroglobus sp. | reverse complement strand
GAGTAAAAAAGCCATTTCTTTATTAGCTTCGACTGCATAGACTTTTTTAAAATGCTTTGAAAGAGGTATTGTAAAGTAACCGTTTCCAGCTCCTATATCAAAAGCTACATCTTTATTGATATTCAACCTAAAGAGGAGATCTTCAAACGGTTTTAGAGGTTGTATAATTTTTCTCTTTTCTGATAAAAGTTCTTTAGCTTTACTTACATCAAATCTCATACTTGAAGTTTGTTGATCGTATATATAATTCTGTGTGTTACTGTTATGAAGCTTAGGATTGCAACAATTATAAGAGTTTCATTATAAAATCCAAAGATCAATCCGAGCATTATTATGAGAAGTCTCGTATCTCTACCAGCAATCCCAACTTTACATACAACTCCTTCAGCCTCTGCCATAGCCCTTGAAATGCTAACACTTAGAGAACCCACCAATGCTAAGAAACCAGTAAACCAATACTTCAATGGATTCAATGCAACTATCCCACCTATAATTGCCGAATCCACGAATCTATCAAAAATTCTGTCAAGAAATGCTCCCTTTCTCGTTTTTTTTCCAGTCAACCTTGCAAGATCACCATCTGTACAATCTAAAATTTGAGAGAGGAATATTATTAATACAGACTCATAGATCTTCCCTAAATAGATCATAAATCCAGCCAAAATTCCTAAAATAGCTGAAATGTAAGTGATTACATTCGGATCAACATCATATTTTCCCAAAAATACTGCAATCGGTTTCGATATTTTCCTATAAACTTTTTCGGTTATTACGTATTCCCAATTGATTTTTACACCTCCTCTGAGAAAATTTTAAATAAGAATGAATAAAATTTTTTCCATGAAAGCTGTGATACTCGCAGCTGGCTTTGGTTCAAGACTTGGTGTAATAACTCAGAGAATCCCTAAAGCTCTCGTCTCTGTTGGTGGTAAGCCCATAATAGTTAGAAATATTGAGATACTCCAAAAAAATGGAGTTGAAGAGTTTTTAATTGTTACTGGTTATAAGTCATATAAACTTAAACAATTTATTACAAAAAAATTTCCGAAATTAGATATACAATATGTCCATAACACTCATTATAGGAGTACGAACAATATCTACAGCCTCTACATCGCTATGGAAGAGATAGATGGAGAATTTTATATATTAAACTCAGATATAATTTTTCATGAGGATATATTCAAATATCTACATCAATGCAATAAGAAATATCTAACATTGAGCGTTGATATAAGAGAAAACTTGGGAAAGGAGGAGATGAAGGTGGAAATAGCTGGTGAGGATGTTATTAGAATAAGTAAGGATATACCACCAGAAGAGGCTGATGGTGAATATATCGGTATTACTAAGGTAACGAAAAAATCATTCAATCCTTTATTTGATTCTATTGTGGAAACGATAGATAAAAAAGGTAAGATCGTTTTTTATGAGGAGGCTTTTCAAGCTATGATAGATAGAGGGGATAGAATCCTATATGAATCTACAAGAGATTTGCCTTGGGCTGAAATAGACACACCCGAGGATCTGGCTTTTGCCAGATCGCATGTATATCCAGAGATAATCAGAGAGGGTGGAGATAGATTGAGATATTAGAGTCTATTGTTTTTCTATAATTCTAACATAACTCTCTTCAAGCTCTTTTAAAAATTGTTTTTGTGTTATTCCATTGGCATAAGCAAGAAGTGTTGCTCCTCCAGCTCCAACTCCCTCTTTTACGAATCCTTTTGCATATGCTTTTAAACCTGGTTTTGATGTCTTCTCAAGTCCAGGATCTACTGCTATAATATTTACATCAGGAGATATTGAAATCATATCTGCTGATCTGTCTTCAACAACATATTTGGTTGTAGCTATAGAGACGTTTACATCATTTATTTCATCATCTCTTTTAGCTTCAGTCTCAATTTTAGTTTTAATTTCATTTATTAAATGTGCAATTGCTGCCATTTGGGTTCCTCCAGCAAGTACCACAGGTTTTTTAGACCCAATAGCTATTCCCATAACACCTACCATTACTGGATCACCAACTTCGGAGATTATATGAAAAACATCTCTACTCTTAACTCTTTTAACAGCTTTGTCTATAACCTTTAATTTTATATTGATTGGATTTTCTGGCATGCTTGATGACACCGCAAACTTTTTCCCTAAGGCTTTTAAGACAGCTCCAGCTGTTGTGGTTCCAGCAGGTATACTTTCAGCTATCATTATCACATCGGCATATTTTGAAATTTCATTTCCTATGATTTTTGCTCTCTTAAAAGCTTCTCTAATATTTTCAATTTTCATCGCACTTCTTTTGAGTATATTTTCGCCAACGGATAATCCTATATCTATATATGGTACTTTTGGTTTTACAATTAATCCACTATTAACAATAAAGAGGGGGCAATTAACGAGTTTTAATGCTGTATAGGTTATTAAAGCAGGGGTAGGTTTTCCATCTGGCGTTGCTGGTGGAAATGGTATGCTTTTGCAATATCCATAATATAAAAGTTCAGCGTCTGCTGGTGGTGTGAATTTAATTAAATCTGGATTTGCTCCAGCAACCGTTATTCCTGGTATTTCAGCTGTTTTTGTATTCCCTATACACAAAATAAATACTACTTTTTTGCTGAGCATTTCAGTAAAATCTTCTCCTTTTATTACTGTATAATGATGACTCATATCTTCTTCAGTTTTAATTCAGTTTTAATAAATGCTGTTTGTAATACCTATGTAATGTGTTAATAAATGGTGCTAGTAAATGACGTCTCATTAAATAAATTAGATAAATTAGATAAACCAAAGTTATACGAGAAAATTGTAAACGGAGATAACAACGTTATGCGAGTTTTTTACCTATGCTTGCAAGATAAGCTAAATATGCGTTGAGTTGTATTCTTTCATTAGCTCCCTCAGTTAGTCTAAAATCTATCTCACCCAATTTATCAACTAATATCACTTTCATCTTCTCATCAAGTTTTGATGAGATGATTATTCTAAAAAGTTGCGAGACTATGTCCTCTCCACTCATCCCATATCCTATCATTAACCTCTCCATCATTTCTCTTGCATTGAGGAAATCACCTTTTAATGCGGTTTCAACCATATTTTCTAGTTCTTCTGGTTTTGCTGTAGCTGTTATTTGATATATTGTCTCTGCAGTAATTTTACTATCTAAAGCTGACGCTCCCTGTAAAGCATTTATAGCTTTTCTGAAATCTCCTGCTGATATATATAATAGAACTTCCAATGCATCATCTGTTATTTCAACACCCTCATTTTTGCATATTTCAAGTAACCTCTTTTTCATCGCCTCTTTAGGAACTGACCTAAATTTAAAGACAGCACATCTACTCTGAATAGGTTCTATTATCTTACTCACATAATTACAGCTCAAGATAAAGCGACAAATCTTTGAATACATCTCCATCGTTCTTCTCAAAGCTGCTTGGGCGTCTGCTGTTAGAGCATCAGCCTCATCTAGAAATATTATTTTGAAAGGTGCATCACCTATGGGAGCTGTTCTAGCGAACTCTTTTATCTTATGTCTAACAACATCTATACCTCTCTCATCACTTGCATTCATCTCTATGAAGTTATCTCTCCACACCTCACCAAAGAGATCTCTTGTCAAAGCTATAGCTGTAGCGGTTTTACCGGTTCCTGGTGGTCCAGCAAAAAGTAGGTGAGGAATATTCTTTCTCTCAACATAACCCTTCAGCCTATTTATAACTTCATCTTGTCCAACTACTTCATCAAGAGTTTTTGGACGATATTTCTCAACCCAGATTTCTGTTGTCATTACTAAAATTTTGAACTTGATGATATTAATTTTTTGACAAAATCTGTAAACCTTTTAAAGCTATGTATGTTTTAGTATATATTATGTTATGTTATATTATTCCTTAAAATTTCTTAGAATTTTATTAAATAAATTTTTTTAATAAAATGATTATTATTTTATATTATTTTTATGAAAAATTACATGATCGCCCCAGTTTCGGCTTGATTAACCAACTTAGAGTATTTAGCGAGATAACCTCTATGCTTAATCTCTTTGGCTTTCCACTTCTTTCTTCTTTCTTTGAACTCTTCTTCGCTTATCTTAGCATTTAAACTTCTATTCGGTATGTCTATTGAGATTATATCACCATCTCTAAGTAGAGCTATATTCCCTCCTACAAAAGCCTCTGGAGACACGTGCCCTATAGCTGGCCCACGAGTTGCCCCGCTAAATCTCCCATCTGTTATTAATGCTACTTTTTCAAGTCCCATTCCTGCTATGGCGGCAGTTGGTAGAAGCATCTCTGGCATTCCCATTGCTTTCGGACCGACATACCTTATAACTATCACATCCCCCTCTTCGATCTCACCTTTAAGAATTGCATCTAAAGCCTCTTTTTCTGAATCAAAAACCTTTGCTTCCCCTTCAAATCTATACATACTATCATCTACAGCAGCAGATTTAATCACTGCTCCCTTCTCAGCTATATTTCCTTTTAAAATTGCAATTCCCCCCTCTTTTCTGTAAGGTTTAGATGGATCTGCGATTATATTAGCTCCTCTTGCAAATGCTTTATCTGCTATATCGTAAATTCTTTCCCCATTAACGTTCATCTCATTGTGAAAGAACTCTTTTGCCTTTTTAACTATCATTGGTACACCACCACTTTCATCGAGATGTACAAGCATGTAATTGCTCGCTGGATCTATAGAGACGATATGAGGAGTTTTTTTGCTTATTTCATCGAATTTTTCAAGTTCTATCTTTATTCCAGCCTCATTTGCAATTGCTGGAATATGTAAAACCGTATTAGTGGAACCTCCTATCAACATATCCATTGTTATCGCATTTTCAAAACTGTTCTCATTTATAAAATCGAGTGGTTTGAGATTTAATTTAACAAGTTCAACAACTCTCTTCCCAGCTTCTTTTGCTATTCTTAGCTTTCTTGCAGATCCACATGGTGATGTGGAGGTGTAAGGTAAGCTTAAGCCCATAATTTCTGTTAAAATCTGCATCGTATTAGCTGTGAATAATCCTTGACAACTCCCACAATAAGGTGCACAAAAATTCTCATAAATCTTTAATTCCTCTTCACTTATCCTTCCAGATTTAAAAAGCCCAGCGGATTCAAAGGCATGCTTTATAGATACAAATTCTCCAAAAACTTTTTCGGGAATCATAGGCCCTCCAGTTACAACAATTGCTGGAATATTAAGCCTTAGCACACTCATTAACATCCCTGGGACAATTTTATCACAAGACCCTATAACTACAAGCCCATCAAATTGATGAGCCTCAACCATAACTTCAATTGAATCTGCTATTATCTCTCTTGAAGGGAGAGCATAACTCATCCCTTTATGTCCCATAGCAATTCCATCGCAAACTCCGATCACCCCAAATTCAAAAGGAACACCACCAGCTGATATTATTCCCTGTTTTACAGCGTTTCCAATTTTATCTAAAGCCATATGTCCTGGAACTATGGTGTTGTAGGCATTTGCAACACCTATGAATGGTTTGCTTAAGTCATCATCAGTTAAACCAAGAGCTTTTAAAAGAGCTCTATGTGCTATTCTATCAATTCCTTCTTTAATTATCCTACTCCTCATATCTTCTGGAAATGACATCTGATATTTTAACGTTGTCCAGCTTATTCATATCTTATGCCTAACGGTTTGAGGTTATTTAGTTTTGCGAGATTTATAAGCATGGGAGTTAAGCTTTCCACAATTCTTGCATTAGATAACTCACCAGCATTTAATGCTCTGAGACCATCTATACTGTTTATAATATCCATCACAACCTCTTTTGCGAATGCATCATCTCCACAGACTGGAACATCCCAGTTAAACCTCTCATCTACTTTTGCAAATCTACTTGCTGGAATTGTATTAAAAGCGACAACAATTTTATCACTATCTAAAATTCTTGCCAATCTCTCACCAGCCGATCCTTCTGGGGGAGGGGAGTAAATAAAAAAGCCATTTTTAAATTTCATCGGTACAATTGGGCTTATTACTATCTTCTCCTTTAATATATCTTTTAGAGCTTCTGTAATTGAGAACGCATGTTCCCAAGGCACAGTTATTATAGCTATATCACAGATATTCGATGCTTTTTCATTTTCCATACCATCTATATTAGCTTCTCCTCCTAATTTTGAGACAATCTCATTGCATTCTTTTGCCCTTTCTAAGGCTTTCTCTTTTTTTCTTGAACCAATAATAACGTCATAACCAGCCATTTTAAGTCTAAATGCTAATCCTTTCCCAATATTTCCTGTTCCTCCGATGATTGCTATTTTCATATTTCTTGGTTGAAGAGGATGAATTAATATTTTCTGAATATTTTTGAATATTAGATCTTTCTAATTTTTCAATTCTTAGATTATTTTTGGATTTTATATTATTATATTTTTTATATATAAAAATTAACTTAAGCTGAATGTTTAATCTTTATTTATTTTTATTTTAATTTTTATGCAGATACTATGAGTTGGTCTAAAGTTAAATAAGGAATTACACACGAACAATCATCTTGAGTGCTAATAATGCTAAAGCTATTGCAAAACTTTTCTTTAATTTCTCAGCCTTCATTTTTTTAGCCAAGATTGCTCCAAATTGAGCTCCGATCATTAATCCTGGGATTAGTGGAATTAATAAATATGTTTTAACATTACCTAAAAAGTAATGTTTTACAGCTCCACCTATAGCTGTAAAAAACATAACAAAGTTTGAAGTAGCAATCGCATAGTGTATTGGGAAGCATAAGTAAGAGAGGACTGGAACATTTATCACTCCTCCTCCAATGCCTAACATCCCTGATAGTATTCCAGTAAAGAAACCTATAGATAATAACGGGAGATACCTATCTGTTTTAGTTTTTATATCAGATTTAACCCTCACATCTCCCTTTTTGAACATCCTAATTGAGATTATCAGCAAAACGAATCCGAAGATCATTTCTAACTGAATAGGTGGAATATATGAAGAGAGCCATGCTCCAATAAACGCTCCAATAATAGAGGGTATTGCAAGAAAAAATCCAACTTTATAATCAATTTTCTTTTGCCTTGAATATGCCAGTATAGCTGAGAGAGATGTAAAGGGAATAGAGGCTAAGCTAGTCCCTATTGCTTGATGGATATTTGTACCGAGCATATTTAAAACGGGAACTATCAGAAATCCTCCTCCAATACCGAACAGAGATGCTAAAATACCTATAAGAATTCCTACAAAGAAATAAAGTAGAGTTTCAAACATATTATCACCTTTTTCATAATTAACACTTCCTTTTTATTTATTTTATCATTTATTATCATTATTTATTTATTTTTTTGTTTTATTTATTAATTTTATATATTTATTTTGTACTGTTTTGTAATGATAATCATCCATAAGCCATTTTATAATCAATTTAATAAATATATGATATAATAATAAATAATTTATAAAAAATATTCAAATAAATGATAATGCTAACATTTTTACATATTTTTAATGTGGGGAGTGTTATGATAGAAGTATTGAATTTATTGATCAGCATGTTTATTGTATTCTTAGCGGCTATATTCTTTGTAAATGCTATAGAATATATAGGTTGTAAGTTTTATCTGGGAAGCTCTTTCGTTGGAGCAATAGTAGCTCCGATTTTTACATCACTTCCAGAGATGATAGTTTTCATAGTAGCTTTATTTGGAGATACTCCTTCTGGGGAGAGGATTGGGATAGGTACGATATTTGGACAACCTTTCATGGCGTCAAGTCTGTCTTATGGTTTAGTTGGTATTATGGTTCTTTTGGGATATTATTTGAAAAGAAGAGACAGTCCGATACTTAAAATAGATAAAAGTCTGATAGTTCCATACGCATTTATAACAGTTTTATATCCTACAACTCTCTTACCATCTTTTTTTGGATTTCATAAGTTTTTTAGTGTTTTTTTCCTACTTACTTATCTGATATATGTTTATGTGATGTATAAAAAAGGTATAACAGAGATTATTGAAGATGCTGAGAGTCCATATTTCTGCAAGATAATTCCAAATCCAGTAGGAGTTATAGTACAACTGAGTTTTGCTGTTACTCTTCTCTATATAGGATCTCATGAGCTCGTTAATTCAGTTGATATTTTAGCGAGAGAAATAGGGATAAGTGCATTAGGTTTAGCTTTAATTGTTGTTCCGGCAGCAACAGCCATCCCAGAAACAGCAAGTGCTTTAATATGGGGGTTTAGAGGTAAAGATACTTTAAGTATGGGATCTCTTATTGGTGAGAAGATATTATACTCCACATTCTATCCAGGGCTGGGCTTACTCCTAACCTCATGGATTCTAGATATACACGCATATTTAAGCGTTTTAGCCACCACCATAATCTCATTCATATTGCTTATTATAATATACAAGCAAAGAGTCCTTTGGTGGGAGTTATGTATTGGTTTATTCTTTTTTACATGTTATGTAGTTCTGATATTTTTCTACCGTATATAATGTATTATAATGTATATTATTTTTATTATATCCTCATTAATATTATGCTTTTGAATTTTTGAAATATAAATTATTAAAAACTGAAATGAACTATAAATTATTGTAAAGATTTTAATAATGATAATTTCAAAAATTAGGAAAAAATATATACAATAGTGGATTATAATTTTTATGGAGATTAAGTTAAATGATCACATTCCTGAAATCCAGGATCATGCTCAAAACATAAAATTGGATAATTTGGATATGAAGATAATAGAAATTCTAAGGAAAAATGCAAGAACAACGATTACTGAGATTTCTGATATAACAAAATTAAGTAAAATGGCTGTCAAGAGACGAATAGAAAAATTGATTAATTCTAAGGTTATCTTAGGATTTCACGCTTTAGTTAATTCTAAGATGTTGGGTAAGAGATACTCAATAGTTTTAAACGTAAGAGTGGATCCAAAACGAATTGAGGAGGTTGCTAATAAGTTTAGTGATTTAGAAAATGTTGTGAGGGTTTATGAGCTTTCTAATCCAGAGTTGCATATACATGCACTTTTTGATAATTTGAAAGAATTGGAGGGTTTCAAGAGGAGAGTGGAGGAGATAGAAGGAGTATTAGAATACACAAGTCATATAATAATAAAAACATATAAATCTGATGTTTCTTTAACACTATAATTTCAGCATAATTCATGTTGATAATTTCTTTATATCGGTATGCACAGAGTAAAAACTATACAGTAAGATTAAATAACCCAGAACAATAAATCCCCTAAATACAGCAGGATATAGTTCTGTTGCGGATAAATGAACTCCCATAAATAGTGAGAAAAGTCTTGTTGATATTGTGATCGGAGATAGATCTATGGGGGAAATAATGACATCGAACACTTTATAATATTTCAAAAAAGATCCAGCATAAATAAAGATAACTATTGTAAAGAGAGTAGAGACTATAGCTATCTCCAACCAACTGAGGTTAATTCTTTCAAAAATTATCCATAAGATGGAGACGTAGAGTAATGTATTGAGAAAATCTCTCGAAAGGCTTGGTAGATGTTCATCTTTTATTAAAGTCCAAAAAGTTGAAATCTCGATATATATGAGCGATAAACCGAGAATTACTGAGGAAATTATCATTAAAATGTGAAATATTTTAGATCTGGATAATAATAAAATCATTCCAACTAAATACGTTAGGAGAGTTGAGGAGAAAATGATTATTAAGTGATGCTTTGCCAACTCAATCTTTCTATTGAGATAATCTCTAGCCTCTTTTTTGAATATTATGCTGGCATTTATTAATGCTACTAAAAATAGAATAATACCTAAGACAATCATGATTAGGCTTTCTGTATGCATTTGTTATTATTATTTATAATTAGCATTTAAATTTTTCTTCGAGATTTTAAGCTATCTTAAAATTTTTTATATTTTTAAAATTTATTTTTATTATTATTTCTTTATTTATATCATTTTATTCATTTACTTATTATCATATTTCAAATTTATATTTTTAATTTAATTTTAATTTAATATTTAAATATGTGATAAATCAAATTTTTTATTCAATTAAGCTGATGCAAATCAATGAAATCTACAAAGGAGAATGTTTTACTACTTGGTATAGTTAGTCTTCTCAATGATCTCAGTAGTGAGATAATACTCCCGATCTTGCCGTTCTTTCTCAAATCTCTTAACGCATCTAACTTAAGTATAGGATTGGTTGGAGGGATAATAGATGGGATGAGCAACATTGTTAAAGCTATTTCAGGGTATATTTCAGATAAGATAAAGAGGAGAAAATTAATAGTGTTTATTGGCTATACTGTTTCGCAGTTTTCAAAGATGGGCTTATCCTTTTCTTACTCACCGATATCAATTTCGAGTTTTGTCACTTTAGATAGGATTGGAAAAGGAATAAGGACATCTCCGAGAGATGCTATAATAGCTGAATCTACAAAAAATCGTGGAAGGGCATTTGGATTGCACAGAATGATGGACACCAGTGGGGCTGTTTTTGGTACTATCTTTGCTATCATATTAATAGAATCATTTGGAAACTTTAGACAACCGATATTTTTTGCAGCAATTCTCGGTTTTATCGCTTTAATACCACTATTTTTTGTTAAAGATACTGGAATGTTTGTGAAAAGTATAGAACTTGGTTTAAGACTCAGGAAATATTTGATTGCCATATCTTTCATAGGTTTATCCCATGTGAGTTACATGTTCTTTCTTCTAAAAGCTTCTCAAATATCTGTGGAATTTAGTATTGTTTTATACCTCCTTTACAACATCGTATATGCAACCTTCTCTTATCCTATTGGAGTCCTTGCAGATAAATATGGGAGAGAAAGAATGTTATCCCTTGCATATCTATTTTTCTCATTCGCATCTATTCTAATGCTTACATCGTTTGTTGTGAGCTTTATTGTTGCATTTATTCTATATGGATTTTTTATGTCTATCAGTGAAGCTCAGCAAAGAGCATTAGCATCAGATATAGCAAAAGCTCAAGGATTTGGGATAGGATCATATCACTTCTTTTTTGGAATCTCATCTTTGATTGGAAATTTAATTGCTGGAATTCTTGCTCAGCTCTATTTCTATGAAGTAGTTTTTGTATATTCGTTTATAATGTCTACTCTCTCCGCAGTATTATACGCTTTCATGAAGTTTTAAGGGAATTGTGTAAATAATTTGTGTATATTGTATTCGCTAATTTATTTACCACTTTTTTAACTGATATTTTATATCAGTCTTTTATGAATATTAAAAATAAAAAATTTAGATGAAAATAGGGTAGAAGTAAATAAAGATGAAGTAGAAATTTTAAATATCTATCAACCCTCTCATGAGTATGTATAAGGTTGCAATTCTTGGAGCAACAGGGATGGTAGGACAGAGGTTTGTACAATTTTTATCCGAACATCCATGGTTTAAGATATCAGCTTTATCAGCCAGTGAGAGAAGAGTTGGGAAGTTTTATGGAGAAGAGGTTAGATGGCTTTTGTCATCTCAGATACCAGATGAGGTTAAAGATTTAGAAATGCTTCCTATGAAGCCTGAAAAGATCGATGCTGATATTGTTTTCTCAGCATTACCATCTGATATAGCAAAACAGGTTGAGGCAGAATTTGCAAAAGCAGGATTTATTGTTGCAAGCAACGCATCGGCTTTTAGAATGGAAGAGGACATTCCTTTAGTTATTCCAGAAGTTAATGCTGATCATCTATCTCTTATAGATGTGCAAAAAAAGAATAGAGAATGGGATGGGTTTATAGTTACAAATCCTAATTGCACGACAATTATACTCACTCTTTCACTAAAGCCTCTTATGGAGCTGGGTTTAAAATCAGTGAAAATGGCGAGTATGCAAGCTTTAAGTGGAGCTGGTTATCCTGGGGTAGCATCTCTTGACATCGTTGACAATATAATACCATTCATAAAGAATGAGGAGGAAAAGGTTGAGAGAGAGACGCTAAAGATATTGGGTAAATTAGAGAATAGAAAAGTTCTTCCTGCGAATATTAAAATATCGGCATCATGTCATAGAGTTCCAGTTGTTGATGGACATACTGAAGCTGTATTTGCAGAATTTAGAAATGAAGTTGAAATAGAAGATGTCAAAAATGCTTTTGAATCTCTTAAACCTTTAGATTTACCATCTTCTCCGCAAAGAGTGATCGTTGTTAGGGAAGAGGAGGATCGACCACAGCCTAAACTTGATAGAGATGAGGGAAATGGGATGAGTATCGTTATTGGCAGGATTAGGAAAGATTTTGACGGAATAAAGTATATAGTTTTAGGACATAACACAATAAGGGGTGCTGCTGGAGCGAGCATTTTAAATGCAGAGCTGATGGTGAAAGAAAAGTTAATATAGTGGAAAGTATTTGCCTAATAAAAAAACAGGGGGTATGAAAATGGCTGAGAATGCAGTGTTTGTTGGGAATAAACCTGTAATGAACTATGTACTTGCTGTTTTGACCCAATTTAATGGAGGAGCAAATGAAGTAGCGGTTAAAGCGAGAGGGAGAGCTATAAGTAGGGCTGTTGATGTTGCTGAAATAGTTAGAAAACGCTTTTTGCCGAATGTTGAAGTTAAAGATATTCAAATATCAACTGAAAAGATTGAGAGTGAGCAGGGAGAAGCGAACGTTTCTGCGATTGAAATCATCCTTGCCAAGAAAGAGTAAATCGATACATTTTTAATAGCTCCTTTTTTACTTTTCTCAGATGATAGATGGTATACCTACTCTTGATGATATAAATTATGATAGAAAATCTATTTTGATAAGACTTGATATAAATACGCCAATTATAAACTCAACAATTCTCGACAAAACGAGATTTAGAAGCCATATAGATACGTTAAAAGAATTAGAGAATTCCAAGGTTGTAATTTTAGCGCATCAAAGCCGACCTGGTAGGCAAGATTTTACAACTTTGGAAAATCATGCGAGAGTTTTGGAAAGGATCATTGGAAAAGAGGTGGAATATGTTGATGATATCTTCTCGTCATGCGCAATAAAAAAGATTAAAAATGCTGGGATGGGCGATATCCTTTTACTGGAAAATGTGAGATTTTTTTCTGAAGAACAAATTACCAGAAGTGCTGAAGAGCATTCAAAATCTATTCTGGTTAGAAAATTAGCACCTCACTTCGATATCTATGTTAACGATGCATTCTCAGCTTCACATAGAGCTCATGCAAGCTTGATAGGATTTCCACCAGTTTTACCATCAGTTGCAGGGAGATTAGTAGAGAGAGAAGTGAATGCGCTCTCAATGGTCTTAAGGAGTAAGAAAAGAAAGGTTTTCATTTTAGGAGGAGCTAAGATAGAAGATTCTGTGAGGGTTTTAATGAATGTTCTTATAAATAACATAGCTGAAAAAGTGATATTAACTGGAGTTGTTGCTAACTATTTCCTAATTTTAGATGGATACGAGCTTGGAGAAGTGAACAAAAGAATTGTTGAGGAGAATAAAGAGAGTATTGATGATAAGCAAGTTAAGGAATTTTATTTAAAATATAGAGATAGAATAATATTGCCCGTTGATGTTGCAGTTGATGTAAATGGGGAGAGAGAGGAGATTAACATTAAAGAATATGGTGGTAAGGGAGTAATAAAGGATATAGGTATTGAAACAATCTCCATGCTTTCAGATTTAATTCCATCCTATGAAATTTCTGTAATAAACGGGCCAGCCGGGGTTTTTGAGGAAGAACAATTCTCAATAGGAACATTTGAAATTCTTAAAGCTGTTGCTAAAACAGACTTCTCTTTTGTTGGTGGAGGACATATCTCAACTGCTGCAAGGATGTGTGGAATTGATAAGAAAGTGAGTCATGTATCTACTGGAGGAGGAGCGAGTATAAGATTTTTGAGTGGTGAAAAACTTGTAGCCTTGGAAGTTCTTAAGAAGTATTGGGGTAAGTCTAAGAAGTTGTGATAGGATTTGTAACCGAAAGTTACTAAATTTAATTTTTATAAAAATAAGTATAAAATGGTATGCATAGCACAAAAATTTGAAATAGTTGGGTTAAGACTTTAGAATCTCACTTGCATGAGCCCTCATTATATCAGATCTCGTTATAATTCCTACAAACTTTCCATCTTTTACAACCAAGAGCCTACCAACATCATATTGGCTTAATAATTTCAAAGCATCTTCCAATGTATCATCTGGATTGATTGTTATAAGCTTTTTAGACATTATATCTTCTATTTTCAGTGAATTTCTATCTTCTGGTGGAACTTTAACAGCATCCTCTAATGTAACCATCCCGACAACCTTTCCGTCATCAACTACTGGATAGCCTAAATGTCCAACTTCCTCAATAGCTTTGAATAAATCAGAAACCTTATCAGATGGATTTAAAGTAAATATTTGCTCCTTAGGAGTCATAGCATCTTTAACGAGTATGTTTTCGAGCACATCTCTTGTAAGCTCTCTCCTATGTGCTGGACTATCTATTCTTGAATCAACCTGTTCTCTATAAATTGATACGTCTCCACTGGCTTTGTAAGCGACTATTGATGCGAGCATTAAGGCTGGTAGCAAAGAATACCCACCAGTCATTTCTAATGCCATCATTATAGCTGCTATGGGTGTTTTTGCGGCGGCTGAGACAAAAGCTACCATTCCAACTAAAACAAAGGTTTGAGGTTCAGCAACAACATCTGGCATAATTCCATAGAATGTATATCCTACAGCCGCTCCAACCATGCTCCCAATAACGATTGAAGGAGCAAAAACACCTCCACTTCCACCACTTCCTATGGTGAATGACGTTGCAAGTATTTTTGCAACCATTATCAATAGAATAGTTTCAACAGCCAATTTTCCATCTATTGCAAGTTGAACATATCCATAACTCATGCCCAAAGCTTGGGGAATAAAAATTGCGATCAAACCTGTAAAAACACCGCCTATTATTGGTTTTACATAATTCGTTATTTTTACCTTCTTAAAGAAATCGTGTATGAAGTAGAAGGTTTTAACATATAAGACAGCAATACCAGCAGCAATAAACCCTAATAAAAGGCAAAGGAGCATCTCGGATGGAGATGTTATCGTCATTGAAGGTGTTGAGAAAATTGTATGTGATGCAAAAGGTGTATGTGTTAACTTCCCTAATACTGCTTCAAAGACTGTAAATGCTACAATAGATGATGTAAATGCTGGAATCATTGCCTCTACTTCGTAATCCTTTTTGTAGAGTACTTCTATTGCGAATATGGCTCCACCAAATGGTGAGCGAAATATACTACCTATCCCACCGGCAACTCCAGAGACAACGAGAATTCTTCTATCTCTGTCGGATAGATTTAAAAGTGATGCGATAATCGATCCAAAACCAGCTCCTATCTGTGCTATTGGCCCCTCTCTTCCAGCACTTCCACCACTGCCAATCGTTATTGCTGTTGCTAAAGCTTTTATAACAGGAACTCTTGCCCTAACTTCTCCTCTCATTTTATGGAAGGCTCTAATTACAGCATCAGTTCCATGTCCTTCAGCTTCTGGAGCGAATTTGTACACGATCAATCCACTTAAAAGCCCACCTATTGCTGGTATTATGAAAAGAGGGATTTTTCCGTATTTAAAATTTATAGTTATAAGGGATACTTCACCAGCTGGGTGTGGCGGAATAAAGTTGTCTAAACCACTTATAAAGAATTGAGTGGAGATATCGATAAGTACGTAAAGAGCTAAAGCTCCAATACCTGAGATGAATCCAACAATTGTTGAAAGTAGTATTAAATGTCCAGTTCCTTTTTTTAGAGAAATTTTTACCATTTATTTTTGCTTTCATCCTAGGGGTCAAATATTTTTTGCTTTTTGTACAATTTATTCATCTATTGCATCTCTAATCATAATATAAAATAGTTAAAACTTATTAAAGTTTATTAATATTGTATATTTTTTGTATATTTTATTTTTATTTATTGTTGGTATATTATGCTTTTCTTTTTACATTTTTGAACTAAAAATCTTGCTAAATAAATTGTCAGGTGAGCAAATATCATGTTTAAAAAATTTAAAAATTTAATTATTATTATCTATATAAATACCTACACAAACTCATTTTGCCGTTTTAAGAGTTTGATGGCAGATAATTGTCAAAGATCATTTTATTGTTTAATTTCCCTCTGCTTCAGCTTTGAGATTTAGAACATCTAAGGATGTAATAACATCGATAACGGTTGTGATAATCCAACAAGAGATCTTGAATTTGCAGAAATGAAGGCAAAAAGATAGCAACGCTTTTTAATGTAAAGCCACTTTTAAAAGAAAGAGCAATAAAAAATAAAGTAATAAAAGGAAATTGAAAACAAAGCATGCTATGGAATCTTTGATCCTGATTTTGGTATTCAGCAAGTAAAAATTTTACTTGCTGATAAACCTTCTTATGGTTGAAGAGATCTTCAATTTTGAGTTTAATTCAGCTTTAATAAACACTTTCAGCATGTGAAACGAGTCTTGCTAAACTTATTAGAAGAGATGGATTTGAAGACTTCATCGGGGCCTTCTTGTATGCTGGCTCGTCAAGAAATCTCGGCTGTTGCTCATCATCAACTTTCCATGGAGATGTCATTATTTTGGAAAGTTCTATTCTGAAAAGGAAAGCTTTCCTGAGAGACTCAGAAAACTTAACTGTCTATGCTAAATTCAGAAAAATCTCATCCTTATTACTAAGCTGGATTTGTTATGTATGATGTACAAC
>WAJX01000265.1 GCA_015523665.1 Ferroglobus sp. | reverse complement strand
CTGTATACTCCAGCATTAAGAATTCCACTCTCTGGGTCTTTTGTTATTACAACTGGCAGAGTAATAAATCTGCCCGCATCTTTTGGCCAACATTTTAATATTGGGAATTTTAGGAGATTGGGCTTGTCCATTATCACTTCTTTACAAGCCCCGTTTTTCACTTTTTTTGGAATAAAATTGATAAAATTTTTTAGAGATAAAATTGCTTGCATACCATCAATAAAAGAGGAGGGTTTTAAATTTGCAATCTTAACCAATTCTTCCCCGATACTTTCAAGTCTATCAACTTCCAAAGCAAGTCTAATTCTCTTGTCACTTCCAAAAGCGTTAAGAAGTACTGGGATATTATATCCCTTTGGGTTCTCAAAAAGTAGAGCTTTCCCACCCAACTTAACAGCTCTGTCAGCAATTTCTGTCATTTCAAGAATTGGGTTAATCTCATCTTTTATTCTTGCTAATTCATTCTCATCTTCAAGTCTAGCGATAAACTCTCTTAGATCTTCATAAGGCATTTAATCACCTAATTTTGTTTGTAAAGAGTTTGAAACAGTTTTCCACTTCTTTCGGATTATCTTGGGTAAAAAATCTCTTTTAACACAATCTTGGATGAACTTTATTGTTTTTCTATCACTTGGGTAACCACTACCAAAGTCTCCATACTCATTTTTAAGTTTTTCAATTTCCCTATCTCTCTCAACTTTTGCTATTATTGATGCTGCAGCAACTATAGGTATTCTCTCAGCGTTATGCATCGCAATCACTCTTATCCCAGTCTCTCTTTCAAGCCTCTCTTTTAACCTTTGAGGCTTAACATCTGGAGAATCGACATAAGCAATCTCGGGTCTTAGCCTATTTATTATCTCAGCATAACATTTAGCGAGTATGTCGTTTATCGTTTCTTTCTCCATGAGCTTGTCGAGCTCCCAAGGTTCTATCTTTAAAATTGTAAATTTAATTTTTTCTTTGAGAATATTGTATATTTTCTCTCTCTTATTTTTATTCAGCTTTTTTGAATCCTTAATATCTATAACAAAAACATCAGAGAGAGATGTGATACTTATTTTACTTGAAATAGTCCCACAAACAACTAATGGGCCTATTACAGACCCTTTCCCAGCTTCATCAATTCCGGCTATAAGCATTAATGACCCCTCTTCGATCTCAGATAATTGTTTTCATTAGATCTTTAGCTTTCCAATCATTGGAATTTTGCCCTTTTTCATCTTCTTCATCACATTTTTCATCGTGTTATAATAGTTGAGGAGCTCTTTAACTTCTTGGGGACTAGTCCCACTTCCAATTGCTATCCTCCTCACCCTTGACTGGTCTATTATCTTTGGATTTATCAGTTCTTCTTCTGTCATTGAGTCCATAATTACTTTAAACTTCTTCATCTTCTCTTGAGTCGTTTCGATTGCAGAATCATCAACTTTAAGAGAGAAACCGAATGGTAACATTTCGAGTATCTTACTTATTGGTCCCATTTTATTCATAGCGTCAATTTGTTTGTAGATATCCTTAAGTGTAAACTTTCCCTTTAAAAAGGCCTCTGCATCAATTTCTTCTTTTGCGATTCTTTCAAATTTTTCAATCAAGGCTTTAACATCTCCCATTCCGAGCAGTCTGGAAACAAATCCGGCTGGATCGAATTTCTCTATATCTTCTATTTTCTCACCATTTCCGATAAACGCTATTGGAATACCAATTTGTCTTGCAGCAGAAAGAGCTCCTCCACCTTTTGCTGTCCCGTCAAATTTCGTTATTATTATCCCATCTATGCCTATTGCTGAATTAAAAGCTTCAGCTTGCTTACTTGCAAGTTGTCCTATGGCTGAGTCGAGAACTAGGAATTTGTAATCTGGTTTTATCTCATTAGCCATCCTTTTCATCTCCTCAATCAATTCATCTTCAAGAGCATGCCTTCCTGCTGTGTCTATGATGATCATATCGTAATTTTTGAGTTCTTTAACACCCTTTTTAACGATTTTAATAGCATCTCTCTCATTTTCTTCCCCATAAAATCCTATTCCATATCTCTCAGCTAACTGCTTTAACTGATGATATGCAGCTGGTCTATATGCGTCTCCAGCTATTACTGCAGTCTTAACTCCTCTATCTTTGTAATACTTAGCAATCTTAACTGCGGTTGTTGTCTTTCCGCTTCCCTGTAAACCTACAAGCATAATTTTCGTTTTTTTGAGGGGGATCTCTATACCTTCTCCAACACCTTTTAAAATTTCTTCATAAACAATCCGTATTATATGTTCTCTTGGATTGAGAGATTTAGGTGACTCGTTTAGAGCCCTTTTTTTTATTGTATCACTTATCTCTTTTACCTGTCTGACATTAACATCAGCTCTTATAAGTGCTCTTTGAATATCTCTAACCATTTCTTCAACAAACGCTTTGTCTATAGAAGATGCTCTCGTAATCTTTCTTATGACATCTTTTAAGCTTGAAAGTGCCATTAACGAAAGAATTAACTATAGAGATATAAACCCTTCTGAAGAATGATTGTTAAGAGGTTAAGGATCCCTTATCATTTTCCTTCAAGAAGTACTTCAAAAAAGACTAATATGGGAAAGACTAATGTATACATAATAAATGATGATGCAATCTTCGATGTTGGAATAAGCTCGGATAAAACTACTGAAATCTTAAAAAATTCGATCGGAAATTTTGATAAAAAGCTTATAATTTCACATGCTCATGTAGATCATTTTGGTGCAGCCTATCTTTTCAATGAAATTTACGCTCACAAAAGTGCTTGTTTGAAGCTCAAAGATGCTGAAGAGGAGTATTTTAGATTAGTTCATATACATTTCCTAAACGAAGGAGTGCCATTAAACTTGATTGAAAGGATGAGAATTAATGTTGAAGAGGAATTTAGGAGATTTATAAAGCCTACTGATAAGTGCAGAGTAATAAGCAATAAAATTAAGATTGGAGATGAAACTTTTAAAGTGATTCACACTCCTGGACACTCTTATAGCCATATATGTTTATATCATAAAGATAGCAAGTCAATTTTTTGTGGAGATGTTCTCTTAGAGGATGTGATACCCATCCCAATAATAGAACCCATAGACGAGTTTGAGAGATATGACGTTATGAGCTTATATCTGGAAACGTTAGAAAAACTCATATCACTTGACATAAAAAAAGCCTATCCGGGGCATGGTGATATTATTTCAAAGCATGATGAAATAATCTTTAGATATATAGATAATTGGGAGAAGAGAAGTATTTACGTATGGGAAACTTTAGATGGTAAAACGGCATTTGAAGTTACAACTGATCTTTTTCCAAGATCACATCTATTCTTGAGTATGGCAAAAATAATAGCAATTGTAGATTTTTTGCATTCAAAGGGGTTTGTTGAAAAAGAGGAGGGGAGAAAAGGGCGAGTGTATTTTAAAGTGGACGAAATTGAAAGCATCCGAGAATTATGGAGAAAAATAAAAGAGAAGATGATAAGAAAAGCAAGATCAAATCAGTAATAGTTACGCTTCTCACCTCATATATAACTTTATAGTTGAAATTTTTTGAGTACAAAGCCTCTGAATGTGAGATACTTCTGAGAATTGTAACTGAAACTAATGCTTTTAATAGACGGTATATCCTTTTTATCCTTTTTATTATTATTTTATTTGTGTTTACACTTAGGTGAATGATATTACTATTGCTACCATTAACACTATTGTTACTACTATCAACACTATCAATATCGATTGAAAAACTCTCAACAAAGCGTATGTTTCTTAGATCATTTAAAGCAGTGGGCAATAAGGATAAAGGGATCGATATAATTGCAACAAACTTTTCTGGAATTTTAAAGAATATCAAAGCTCCGAAAATTTCATTGAGTGAAGATGAATAAATCAAACTCCCTGAAGATACTATAGCTATGAAGGCAAAAAAGGCTTTTAGAGCATATTTTGGATCAAAAAATAAACCTGAGAGGAGTATGAGGATACCAATAAATAATAGTGATCTCAAAATCTTAATCGATAATCCTCGAGTGAAGATGGTTGATAAAAAAAAGATTGTAAGTGAAATCACGGGATTCATTTTGGAAAGATAAACAGAAGTAGATAGAAACATAGCAGATATGATAGCTGTTCTACCCTCTATTTTATTTATCATATTATTTTTTATATTTTATTTATTGTTATAATCATCTATCTTTATTACTCTATCGCATTTCTGTATGAGAGTTTCATCATGAGTCGCGATTATAGCTGTTTTCTTATACTTCCTTAGAAGATAAATCAGTTTATTTCTAAAATCGTAATCTTGACCAGCTGTTGGCTCGTCAAGCAATAAGATTTCGGTATTAAAAGCTTTTGCAATAGCAACTCTTCTCATTTGACCAATGCTAAGGGATTGAGGATGTTTATTTGAAATGTTGTTTAGTTCAAAATCTTTCAAAAATCTATCTTTAACTTCTCTTTCCACTTTATCCTCAGTTAGATGATAACTTGGGTGTTGTAAGACTATTGAAAAACTCATTCCCTTTTTTTTCATTTCTAAAGCGATTCTTTTTAACATCATCGTTTTTCCACTTCCATTATCCCCAGTAATAGCAACTAACTCATGCTTTCTTAAATCAAAGCCAATTATTTCACTTATCTCTATCATCTTATCAGTCTCTTCTTTTTCAACATGAATTTCTGGGTATCCTTTACATTCAATTCCGAGATTAATGGTTATATCAAAGTATTCTTCAAATTCGAGTCTATGCTCACCACATACACAATTAAAATCCTTTAATATCCTCACAATCCTTAATGCGTTCTTTTTACTTAAATGGGCGAAAGGCTCATCGAGAACTATGAGTTTTGATTGGGATGCTAATGCTGTGGCTATCTCTACAAGTTGAAGTTCTCCTGTCGATATGTGGAAAACGTCTCTATCAAGGAGATGTGAAATGCCAATCTCATTTGCTATTTCTTCAGCATTCTTTCTTGCATCTGAAACACTCAAACCCCTTTGGACAAGGGGGAAAGCAATCTCATCTCTGACATTCATACAAGTTATCTGCTCTTCAGGATTTTGTGAAATGAAGAAGACATCTTTTCTATTAGGCTCTTTTCCAAAAACTCTTATCTTCCCATCTAACTTTCCAGAGTAAAATTTGGGAATCAAACCATTAAGCATTCTCAACAATGTTGATTTCCCACTTCCAGTTTTTCCTTTTAAAAAAGCGTTTCCACTAAACTTCACTTTAAAGTTTTTTATAGCTATATGACCATTAGGATAAACATATCTCCTTATGTGCATCTCAATCAAGCAACAACCCCCTCTCTTTGAGCATTTTATACACATATCTATAAACAAGAACAGCGAGAAGGTGGTCAACAAAAAAATCTTGAGGTATGAATATCAGAACGGTTGAAGTGAAGATGAGCATGGGTAATGATGAAAAAAAGTGAAGAGAGAAGAGATTAAGCTCTTTCAAAGCATTTTCAGCCCAATTTACGAGTTTTGAATCATTGATTGCAAAATTGTAAAAAACGATAAAACCCAAAGCATAAATTGGGATTACAGCTATTAATGTACTCAACCATAGAAGTAAAAGCTCTCTTAACTTCCCATTTTTCCATATAATTCTCCTAAAAAAACCAGCTATTGCTGATGAAATTGGAAAGGCTAATAGATAACCAGCTGTTGGCCCAATAAGAACCCCAATACCTCCACCTCCAGCTGCAAAGGGCAAACCTATCGCAATAAGAGCGAGATATATAATTAAAGAGATAAAACCATAAAATGGTCCGAGTAAAAATCCGGAGAGCATAACACCAAAATTTTGCATTGTATATGGGATTGGTCCTATTTTAAAGTTGATTTGAGCAGAAACAGAAACGATCACAGCCATAGAAGCTGATAGACTGAGCTTTTTTATATCCTCTAATTTTTTTATATTGTCAACCATCAATAATTATGAGTTAACAGAAATATATAAGTCTTACTTTTTTATAATTTTAATTTACATTTTTATTTAATTATTTAATTTTTAATTATTAAATTTCATAATCTAAAATCTCATCTGATGGAATTTTCCTATAAGTTCATCGAACTCTAATCCTAAAGCGTAATTTCTCTCATCAATTCTATAGCCCTTACCAGTCTCTTCAAGCATATCTACTCTAAAAAATCTCCATTTTTCCTTTGATTTGGGCTTTAATAACCTCAAAGCTACATAAGGTTCAGCTCTTATCAAATTCGAGAACATAACTAATTCCCTTATCTTCTCCCCGTTAAGATAGACTGGCAAAGATGCTCTCATCTTTACTTCAATTGCAAATAACTTCTTTCCGTTTCCCGCTATTATGTCTGGTGATGGATAAGTGGAAGAACCACTACCTGCAACTCTTACAGCTGCAAAACCTTCTTGCCAGAACATGTGTATCAATTCTCTCTCGAATTTGATCCCCTTCTTCATATCTTTAATACTATAATTAAATTTAAAAGTATATCTGAGCTTGTACTTTTTTGGATGTTAAATGTGTGAAGTTCCTATTTTCTCCTCTAAAGATTTTTATGGCCTCTTTTACAGTTTCAATGAAACTTGGAGTTGGTTTACCTAATCTAACATTTTTACAAAAAGTGTCAACATAAACATAGTATTCTTCTCCTCTATATTCAAAATAAGCTTCATCTTCCCCTTTTGTATAGATTGAAAATGGAAAGAGGATACATGATAATGGCTTCTTTTTCTGAATTCCACACAATCTTCCAATTTGAAAAGGACATCTCTTTCCAATTTTTTTTATGTAGTATCTTCCATTTCTCTCTTCAACGAATTGTCTTGGAAGTGTTAAATACTCATAGAAAGTTAGCTTTGGTTTATATTCGATACAACATTCCCCACAAGCTTTACAGTTCCAACTATGTACAGTCCTCCAAGGGACTTTCATTGCAAAAGTTTGCCCTTTGTCTATTTATAAAATTCTTTCTCTCCTCTTAAAGCGAGCTCGATATTAGCTTTTAAAGTTCTCTCGAAGTATTCTTCATCCTCTTCAAGAACAGCAAACCTTTTTGGGACAGGAATTACGATCATATTTTCAAAATCGTTTATCTCTTTTGAATCCACATGTATGTTCCTAAATTCCCTGTCTTCTTTGTTTAGAAGTATGTAAATGCTTTTATCCTTGCACTCTCTTACCAATTCTATTAGTTCTTTTACAGTTATATATTCCGTTATAGACTTAAATATCTTGTCACTTTCGCTAAGTTCGAGCTCGGCTTTCATTCTCAAAAATAGATGATGAGGAGCTTTATATTACTTTCTAATTTTTGACAATACTTAAATAATCTCAATCAAAATAGCGAAACGTGATTGCGATAATAAATTATGGAGTAGGCAATCTGAAGAGTATAAGGAAAGCGGTTGAAAAGTTTGATAAAACGATTTTAACATCAAATCCAGAGATTATAAATGAAGCAGAGGGGATCATCCTTCCAGGAGTAGGGGCCTTTAAACCAGCGATGGACAATCTTAAAAAATTTAAAGCAATCATAAAAAATGCTGAAGTTCCAGTTCTTGGAATATGTCTCGGAATGCAACTTTTTGCGGATGTAAGTGAGGAAGGAGGAATTAACGAAGGGTTAGGAATAATAGAAGGGAGAGTTGTTAGATTTCCGAAAGAAGTGGGAAAGATCCCCCATATGGGATGGAATGAAGTGGAATTTTCATACTCCAATTCTCATTCAGAGGACTCTCTTTTAATTTTTAGAGGAATAGAGAATCGATACTTCTATTTCGTTCACTCTTACTACTATAAAACAAAGGAGGAATATGTGATAGGTTGGACAGAATATGGTATAAGGTTCCCGTCTGCGATAATGAAAGATAATTTCATTGGAGTGCAATTTCATCCGGAAAAGAGTGGTAAAAATGGTTTAAAACTTATCAAAAATTTTGTTGAATTATGCAAATCTTATTAAAAAACGTATTTTTAATATATTTTTATGTATTGGTGTTAAAATAATAACATAAAAGTATACATGGCTGTTATAACGTAGAAACTCTTAAATAATTTCTTTGGGAAAATTAATAGGAAATGCCTAGAACGGTTAAAGATTTGTTGATAGAGATTAGAGATACTACAGAGCTAATGGTTGATCTTGCATATTCTGCGATTTTATTTGATAACGAAGATATTGCTGAAGAAGTTTTAGATCTTGAGAATAGAGTTAACGATTTGATAAGACAGTTGAGAGTTGTGTCAATTCTGTCAGCAAGGAGAGTTCATGATGCAGAACAGATATCCTCTATCCTTCAAATTGTAGGAGGTGCTCAGAAGATAAGTGAAGCATCGGGGGATATAGCAAGTCTCGTTATGAGGGATTTTAAACTCTCTCCAGAGATTGTAAAAGAAATTTTAACATACGCTGAAGAGACTGTTACAAAAGCC
>WAJX01000264.1 GCA_015523665.1 Ferroglobus sp. | reverse complement strand
CTCGGAGATGTGTATAAGAGACAGTACTTATATCATCCCCAGAATTAACATAGAATCTCTCATTCTTTGCTATGCCTCTTATCCTCACGATATCTCCTTTATTTATATCTCCAGCTTTAAAAAGTTCAACAGATTCCTCCCAGAAATACACCAATGCCACATCTTCTTCATCTTCGACGATTGCACGGCAGTATTCATCGCCGTTCTTCGAGATCATAATCTCAAAGTTTTTAATTGCACCCTCGATTGTAACTCTTCCTTTCCTTTTCTTTGCCTCTTTTATGCTACAAATTGGAATGGAGCCAAAGTAGTATGCTGTGAGCATTTTTGCCGTTTCTTCATCAATTAACCCAGAAAAATGTTCAACTACTTCTTTTAACTTATTTTCAAATTCATGATCGTGTTTGCGATCACACATGAAAACCACCGTATAACAATAATGTTGCTACAACTCCAAGAAGTAAAAGAATTATACCGTATCTCTCTACGCTCTCCATTATTTCTCCCTCATTTTTGTTTTTATATTCTATTCTCTCTTATTTTTTTCTTATTTTCATCTTCATTTTTTCTTCATTTTTTATTTTTATTTATCTATCAAAACTTTACTTTATTCCCAGAATTTTCTAGTTCTTATATATCTCTTTTCCTCATTTAATAACTGTTTTAAAAACTCCCTCTCGTTTGGATAAAATCCAGAAAGGATTCTAGCAGCAGTGTTAACACCTATCCCATAAGTATTTAAAGCATAAACCGCTCTTTTTCCATACATTCTTATGAGATTTGCAGATTTATAGAGTTCTTCATCACTATATTTTTCTAATTCTCTTCTTGCACTCAGTATCGCCACCATTACAGACTTACATCTGGGACATCTGAAATCTTCAATCATATATACTCTTAATCTAACACTATATCTACAATTAAGACATACAAAATATGTGAGTTCATTCTCAATCCTCTTTAGAAAGAGGTCAAGTATAGCTTCTTCATTCTTTGTCTGGAAAAGATCAAAGCTTAGATTATGAGAGGACAATCCTATGGGGGTGTAACTTGAGTAAGATATTATCTCATATCTGTTTAAATCCTTAAAAAATTCATATGCTTTTTTAACATCGAGTTTTTCTATAAATATTTCTCTCATCGCCTCTTTATAAATTAAAGAGTTCACCAATTTTAAAGCAAATTTTCTTAGGTTTATCCTGCCAGTTTCAGCATCTTTTTTTAGATAGCCCATTTTTCTTGCACAATTTAAAATCTTCCATTGAAATAACTTTGTATCAATTAATGCCCTCTCAACGAGAGACTTAAAGCCCTGAAAATCTATTTTTGAGACTTCACTCATTATTTCAACAACATCTTCTCTTTTCGCTGGCATAAGCTTAACCCTATATGGATCGATCTCTATAGCCACATTTCTGGCATATTTTGTGGATAAAAGCAATGCAACAACTCTTCCAATAGTTTCATTTACTTTATGACCTTTACAAACATTAATTATAACACTATTCTCATCACCTTCAACAACAACTTTCTCTCCAGGCACTTCAAACCCTTTTCTTATATGTTCTCTTATTTTCTGAACAATGCATTCTATAGCATTATCATTGAGTCTAAAGCGTTTTAAGTAATCATATAAATCTTTAGAATTTATACGCTCTGAAATGAAATTCCTAATTTTTCCAACCTTTTCAGCTACTTCAAAAGGCACTGGAATTTCCTCACCAACCCAGCTTGGAACATCTCCCTCTGATGATGCAGGAATTACTTTTACGTAGTCATCAATTCCAACAACTCTCCAAACTTCTCCTTTCATAGCTATTAACTCTCCATCAAACGTTTGAAGAAACTGCTCATCTAAAACTCCTATTGTTTTCCCAGAAATAATGTCTTTGACTCTATAATGTTTCTCATCAGGTATCATCGATATATTATCAAAAAAATATTTCCTGGTCTTTCTAAGAGGGCTGATTTCTTCACCATCATATCTGATTAAATTCACATCATTCATAAAACTTAGCACTTCCTTAAATTCATCTTCAGTAAGATTTCTGTATGGATATGATCTCTTTACTATTTCATAAACCTTATAAGCATTTATTCTCCCGTATTCAAGTACTATTCCAGCAATTTGATTTACAAGGGTATCTATGCTTTTTTCATGAACTTCTAGTTTTTCCATCTCTCCTTTATATGCGAGATCAACAATAATTGCAGATTCTAAAAGCTCATCAAAACTGCTGGCAATTATATATCCCTTTGATACCTTACCAATACCATGTCCACTCCTTCCAACTCTCTGTAAAAGTCTCGTAACTTCTCTGGGGCTGTTATACTGTATTACCGCATCAACATGTCCAATATCGATTCCAAGCTCCATTGAGGATGTACATATGAGTGCCTTCAATTTTCTATTAGCAAATTTTCTCTCACTTTCAATCCTAACTTCTTTCGAAAGAGAACCATGATGAACTTCAACATCTACCATCTTTTTTAATTTCACACCAAGAGCTTCGGCAGTTTGTCTTGTATTCACGAATATCAAGACAGATTTGTGTTTTTCAACTAATTCTCTAATAAAATCGAGTTCACCAGCTATTTCTGGATTTACATTTAATATATGGGAAATCTCATCATTAGCCTTTGGCTTTATAATTTGAAAATCATATTCTTTGTTTATATCAACTTTGATAACATCATCACATTTGAAAAATTCAAGAATTGTCTTCTCATCACTTATCGTTGCTGAAAGAGCAATAGTTTGGAACTTTGCGATTTCTCTAAGCCTTTCTATTGCGATTGATAGCTGAACACCTCTTTCATTATCTGCAAGCTCATGGACCTCATCTATAACAAGAAATCTAACATTTTTTAAACTCTCTCTCAGTCTTTTACCGATTAACAAAAGCTGAAAAGTCTCTGGAGTTGTTATTAGAACTTGAGGAGGTTTTAGAGATTGTTTCCTCCTCTCTCCCTCTTCTGTATCTCCATGCCTCACGGCAACACTCAAATTTAACTCGCTAGCTATAATCTCAAATCTTCTTAACATATCTCTGTTTAAAGCTCTCAAGGGAGTGATGTATAAAAGAGCAATTCCTTTTAAATTTTTGGAGTAGATTTTTTCAAAGATTGGAATTATTGCAGATTCTGTCTTTCCACTTCCCGTTGGAGCGATGATGAGAATATTTTTTCCAGAAGATATTGCAAAATATGCCTTTTTTTGCAACTCATTGAGTTCATGTATCCCAGCTTTTTCTAAAGCACGCTTTAAAGCTTGATCAAGATGTTTGTCAAATTTTAGCCCATATTGTTCATATTTTTTTATTTGTTCAGTTTGCTCGATTTGGCGATCTTGTCGTAGCATCAGAAACTTAGATTATTTGATATTGGATAAAAAACTTTGTGTGAAATCTGTCTTGTCAATATCGTTAAACTAAAATAATATAAAATTATAAACTATTATATAATAAATAAATATTATAAGATTTATATTTAAAATGTTATAAATCTACTTGAAGTAACATTTTTTATACTTTCTACACAACCTTTACTAAATGAAATTAATTTTAGTTGTTGATAGAGATGATGACATAGGTAGAAAAGCTGGCGTTTTAAGCCCGGTTATTGGAAGGGAAGATAATTTTCAAGCAGCAATAAAATTAGGGTTAAGTGATCCTGAGGATAGTGATGTTAATGCGATATTCCAAGCTTTAAAGCTCTATGATAGCTTAAAGGATAAGGAAGATGTAGAAATAGTAACTGTGAGTGGAGATGAAAACGTAGGAGTTGTATCAGACACAAAGATTGCACAACAGTTAGATGAGATCAAGGAGAAGATTAAGGCAAAAAAGGTAATAGTTGTTACTGATGGCTCGGAAGATGAATTCGTTTTGCCAATAATCTCATCAAAGTTTGAGATAGAGAGTATTTCAAGAGTGATAGTAAAACAGAGTAAAACTATTGAAAGTACGTACTATCTCATCAAGAGAATGCTAAATGATCCAAAAATTGCGAAAGCAACTTTAGTTCCATTAGGTGTGGCTTTTATCATTTATGCTATCTTCTCACTTATAAGGCTCCCAGAACTCGGGAGTGGAGCTATAATATTCTTCTTAGGACTTTACATGATACTAAAAGCCTATGGGATGGATTCAATGATTGAAGAATATTTTTTAACCTTGAAGAAATCTCTCATGGAGGGAAGGATAACTTTTATCACGTATTTAATAGGACTGATATTATTTATCGTTGGGTTAATACAAGGCTTTAACATCTTATGGAAAGTGTATAATCAACCAGTCTCTCAAGGATTGATAATACTTCTGGTCTCTTTTATCTATGGCGCGGTTTGGTGGATAGCATCATCATCCTTTGTAGTTGTATTTGGAAAGATAATAGATGCCCTTATAGAAGGTAGGAGCTTGGGAAGGTATAAAAGCTTACCATTTCTAATAATATCAACCGGAATTCTGATATGGGGGAGTAGTGTATTCATCCTTTCAACAAGTGAGGCTTTTTCATATTTAAGGGAGAATGCAATGGCTTTATTCTTATTCTCTGTTTTCGGGGCATTTATAATAGGAGCTATTGGAATAATACCACTAAGAGCTAAATAACTCTCTCTTTAAATTACAAGGCTGGCAAATATCTCTAGCTGTTGGCTCTCCACAAATACTACATCTTTTCAACTCTATCTGGGGATATATATTTTTTAAACAGGGCATAAGTTGTTCAAAACTCCTCATAATGGAGAACTTTCTTCCAGGATATTTGTTCTCAAACTCGTAGAGAAAATCTCTAACCATACTCCTAACAGGAAAACTGCTATAAGGGCATTCATCAAGAGATAAAGGTAAGTCGTTTAGAATTGCATAAGTTACTACTTCTCTTTCATATATCTCTCTTAGTGGTTTAATCCTCAAAATTAAGTTATTCTGTTTTCTCTGGGGTATTAATCTTGCAAGTCTCTCGATGTCTGAATGTAAGAAATTAAGAAGTATAGTCTGAGTTTCATCATCGAGATTATGTCCAGTTGCTAATTTCGTCGCACCAAGTTTTCTGGCTGTTTTATTTAATAAATATTTCCTGAAAACTCCACAATATGTACAAGCATTTCTATTTCCCCTCTTAATCATCTCATCAAGAGTTAAACCTATTTCATCTTTAAAATTGACAATCACATGTTGGATCTCTAGTTCCTTACACACCTTCTTAGCAATCTTTATCGTATCATCTCTATAATCCTCTATGCCTTCATCGACTGTTATAGCAAAAAACTCAATATCCCTCCTTTTCCCATAAAGATGCTTAAGAACGTGTGCAAGAACTATACTATCCTTACCCCCACTCATTGCTATAGCTATCTTATCATTCTTTTCGATCATTGAATACTTTTTAACAGCATATTTAACTCTTCTATAAAAATCTTTTAAAAAATGTTTCTTGCAGAGATGTCTATTTGAATGTCTTTGATAGTAAACAGCTTTGCCATTACACATTGAACACTTCACAACACCTTTTATATATTACTGTTTAAATATTTGTGTGGAACTTGCGGAAGTATACTCAAAAATAGACAACAAAGGTTGGTGTATTCTTGAGGCTGTTTTTAAAAATATGTGGGATTTTGAATTTGTTCCAGCACATGCAATAACCAGAGAATGTAGAATTAATGAAGAAACTTTAGAAGTCTTTTTAAAGAGATTATCTTCTTTGAAAATCCTCGAGAATAAGTATTCAGAATATCTCGGCACATCTTTTACTTTTAAAGGATTAAGCGTTTACTCATTAAAAAAGTTAGTTTTGAAAGGATTAGTTGAAATGTTGGGGAATGTTATGGGAGAAGGAAAGGAAAGTGTGGTTTATACAGCCATAGCAAAAGGAGAGGAAGTGGTGCTTAAATTCCATAAAACCGGTTATTCAAGTTTTAAAAAAGTTAGAGAGAAAAGAGATCTTGGGACATTACATTCTACAGTCCTAATGGTGAGATCAGCAAGAAGAGAATATAAGGCTTTAAAAAAACTTTTTGGGAAAGTTAGTGTTCCTAAACCTATATCTTGGGAAGGAAATGCTGTTCTTATGGAATTAATCGATGCAAAAGAACTTTACAAAGTAAGGCTAAAAAATCCAGAGGATGTGTTTGAGATGATAATTGAAGAGACTAAGGAGATGTATCACGCTGGAATAATACACGGAGACTTAAGCCAATACAATATCTTAGTAAATGAGGATGGAATTTATTTTATCGATTTTCCACAGTATGTTGAAATTGATCATGAAATGGCAGAAGAACTTTTAGAGAGGGATGTATCAAATATAGTAGCGTATTTTAAAAGAGCTTATGGGATAGAAAGGGATATAAACAACCTTATAAAATACGTAAAAAGTAGATGATATTTGGTGTTGATATAATAAGGGGTTCGCCAAATTCAAAAAGAAAGCCAGAATATGCTCTCTTTATCAAAGATGATAATTTTGAGGAGGTTAAGAAGGTCTCAAAAAATAAGTTAATAAGACTTATCAAAAGTTATAAGCCAAAATATGTAGCTGTTGATAACATCACAGAACTCTTTGCTAACAAAAAGGAACTAATATCATTTCTAAAATCTATTCCATCAAAGACGAAACTCGTCCAAATAGCTTATAGAGACACACTACCAAATCTTGCTAAGAGATTTGGGATAGAAATAAATGCTAGAAATCCTTTTGACGAGGCAAAAGCGTTGGCTTACTTAGTAAACTTTGGTATTGGGGAAGTAATTTCAGCTTTTAAAGATGAAACTGTTATCACGATTTCGAGAAATAGGAGTTTGGGGAAAGGTGGATGGAGACAGAAAAAGTATAGGAGGAGAGTTCATGATAGTGTGAGATATTACTTTAGAGAAATAAAGAAAATGATAAAAGATCTTGGATTTGAGTTTAAAGAGGAGGTTAAACTTGGATTTGGTGGGATAAGCAAAGGAAAATTAGTTATTAAAGCTGGTAGAGAAGATATACCGATTAACTCATTTAAAACTAGAGATGTGCAAGTTAGGGTTGAAGCTGTTGAAAAAGATAAGATAGAGTTCATACCTTTAGCTAACGTAAAAAATTATACGATAGTTGGAGTTGATCCAGGAACTACGACAGCCATCGCAATATTGGATTTAAATGGAAATGTTTTAGGATTTTACAGTAAAAAAGAACTATCTTTTGCAAAGGCAGTTGAGTTAATATTAAATTACGGTCAACCAGTTTTAATAGCAACAGATAAAAAAAATCCTCCAGATTTCGTTTTAAAGCTGAAGAAGGCTTTTCAGGCATCTCTTTATTCTCCAAAAGAAGATATGAGTATTGAAAAGAAGAGAAGTTTAACTTCAGAATATAGATTTTCCAATGACCACGAGAGAGATGCTCTTGCATCTGCAATAGAAGCTTATAAGCAGTTTAAAAATAAATTGATGAATGTTGAAAAGAGGATACCGTTTGGATATGATGTTGAGAGGATAAAAGCAGGAATACTGAAAGGTGTTTCGTTACAAACGTTATTATCTGATGAAAAAGAAGAGTTAAAAGAAGTCGAAAAGAGAACCGAGGAAAGAGACTTTACTCAAGAACTTAAAAAGAAAGATGAAAAGATAAAAGAATTGGAATATGAAAATGAAATGTTAAGAAAAGAAATAGACAAACTGAAAAGCGAGATAGAGAGAATGAGGATAAAAATATTGAGGATATCAAGAGAAGAGCATGAGAGAATTAGGAAAGATAATTTCATAAGGAATTTGCAAGGTGAAATTAGAGAGTTACGGAAGATTATTAGAATAAAGGATGAGGAAATAAAAAAATTGGAGGAGAAAGTTGAAAAACTGAAAAGAATGAAATATCTTGAGTTAAAAGGTTGGAAAACTTTAAAGTTTATTCAAAAATTCACAAGAGATGAAATCGAAAGAGTGGATAGGGAGTATGGGATATTAGAGGGAGATGTTGTGTATATAAAAGATTCAAGTGGTGGTGGAAAAGCTTCTGCAAAACTTCTCTGTGAGAAAGGAGTAAAGGCTGTAATAACTTCAGATATGTCTCATCTCGCCAAAGAAGAATTTAGAAAGTATAAAGTTCCAGTTATAGAATCAAAGG
>WAJX01000263.1 GCA_015523665.1 Ferroglobus sp. | reverse complement strand
GTACATTCGTCATAACATTGCTTAACTCTCTTGCGGTAAATTCTTGTCTTTCCAAAAGTGGATGATATGATGCTTAGAAGTGTTCTGAAATTCAACAAGCTCATCATCTAATAGTATGATGAACTTTTAAATAGCTCTTCCCCCTCTTTGAGTTGCGTGAAAAATTCACGCAAATTGAAGCAATAACACAGTTATGTGATGCCAATTGAACTCAAAAATGAAACGAGTTATGAGCATGTAATTGATCGATTTAATTGAAATTATAACTGTATAATATAATTATATTATATTTTTTATTATTATGTTAATAATATTTTATATAATACTTAGTAATTAGCGATATTTAATGTTATTTTTATGTATTTGTCACATACAATATATGAAATATACGATTACCAAACCTGCGAATTAAAAAGCATTGGAGATCACTATTTTTAATTGTAAATATTTTATGTTTGAAGGAGTTTGTAGAATCAATTGAAGTTACACTTAATAAAAATTTAATAAAAATTATTTAAAATAAAAAAATAATTAAAAAACTAATAGAAGAGGATCGATTAAAACGATGAATACATAGGGCGTAATCTCCGCCATCTGTTATATATTGGAAGATTTATGTATGGGAAATAGAGATATGTATCGTTCTAAATTCTAGAGAATTCTTAGCAGTTTTGTTAAGCGAAAATAGGTTATTTAAAAATAAAATTTAAATTATGAAATTTAAATTTAAGATTATGATACTTACATCAAGTTTATGTTTAACTATATTGAAGTACAATGTTCTTGAAACTTTAATTTGTGTCGTTAAACTCTTATGTATTTTTTTATGAAATTTTTATACAAATTCCATTGACTTTTAGTGAGAACATGGAATTCAAAAGGTGAATCTAAGAATTTTTTTGTTATTTTCCCAAAAAAATCCAGTTTCACATCTCTGTCGATGAATTTGTCCGAAACTACTGCAATATCGATATCGGAGAGTCCGATTGAGTATTTGTTTTCGATCACAGATCCATATAGATAGATTTCAGCATCGGGAACCTCATCTTTAACAACATCTTTAATCTTTTCAAGGTATCTATCTAAATTCTCGAAATATTCTCTTCTAAGCTCATAAACTCTTTTTATGAATCCCATAGAAGCTCCCTTAACCTGTTATAAATTTCCAATGCTTCTTCTACTTCATCTCTTCTAAACTCTTCTGGAAAGTATCTAGAAGCTATGTATGAGAATTCAAGATTTCTCAGAACATTCCAATTTTCATTAACAAATCTCTCTAATTCTTTCTGCTTGAATATCGATGATAGATCGTTAAGTAATCGTCTTAAGCTGTGAGTCCTTTCAAAATAGCCTGTTAAGTCGAGAAGCTTAGCCTTGATTATTAGCTGGCATGCCTGTTCAATGTGGAACATAGCCAAATCATAATCACCTCTTTTTAGATCTTCAAGAGCATCTAAGATGAAACCGTTAGCTCTTTTGAGAAGTATTTCAATTTCCACTTTCATTTAGACATAATTTACTGAATAGATAAAAACATTTTCATAACTTTTTGACTTATCTGAGTTAAAAAATAAAACTGAATTAATACTTATTTTATTTTTTATATTTAATAATGATCAGATAACAACCTTTCTTGAAATGGATCTCGTAATAGTCTTACCTTTACTTAATAAAAATAAGTTAAGTTGTAGAAAAAAATTCGACATGTACAGCTATGATTATTATTTAAATTCATCTTTTCAACTTTTACTATATTGATACAGTAATCATCTTTTAAAGTTCTGTTAAACTAACAATAAGCTCTTCCTGTCCTGATAATCTTTATGTTTTAAAGCTTCATTTTCATAGATGAACTGTTTATGCATCAGCATTATGGTTTCGGCATCAACTGAAAGTGTATATGAGATGTAAATAATTTGTTTAGCGTTAACAAAACCTTCATGACTCTAAATCGCACTCTTTTATTAGCAGGAAATAAATTCTGCTTTAATCTCTAAATCTCTAATCTTTACCCAAAGTGTTATATTGTGATCAAAATATGGGAAATATGATGATAAATAAAGCGATAGAGATATCAGAGGGAGTTTACTATGTCGGTGTTAAGGATTGGAATCGGAGGTTATTTGATTCTTTGATTCCACTTCCTCAAGGTACAACATACAATGCTTACATTGTTAAAGGTGGTGAAAAAACAGCCCTCGTTGATACAGTAAATCCTGGGTTTGAAAAAGAGTTTGAGGAGAAGATAAATAGTATAACTAGAGTGGAGGAAATAGATTACATCATCATGAACCATGCTGAGCCAGATCATGCTGGTGCAATTCCTTATATTTTGAAGAAGAATAAAAAAGCAAAGCTGATTACAACGGAAAAAGGCTCAAAGATGGCTTCTATCTTTTACAATGTTCCAAATAAAAGAATTAAAGTTGTTAAAGATGGAGAAAGCGTAACTCTTGGTAATAAGACTCTTCGCTTTATAGAAGCACCATTCCTTCATTGGCCTGAAACGATGTTTACATATCTATTTGAGGATAAGATACTCTTTCCTTGCGACTTTTTTGGTTCTCACACAGCCTTTGGCTTTTATGATATCGAGGAGATAATACCATTTGCAAAAAGATACTTTGGAGAGATAATGATGCCATTCCGCAATATGGGTAGAAAAGCTTTAAATAAAATTGAGGAACTTGAAATAAAAATTATAGCTCCGAGTCATGGCCCTATTTATAGAAATCCAGAAAAAATCATCTCTTTTTACAAAAAATGGACGAATGGAGAAACGGAGGAGAAGGTTATTGTTTTATATGTGAGCATGTGGGGATCTACTGAAAAGATGATAAAAACACTTGTAGATGTTTTGTTAGCAGAAAAGATAGATGTGTGCTTGTATAATCTCGTAACTTCAGATATCGGCGATATTGCAAAAGATTTGGTTGATTCTAGAGCTTTGGTTTTGGGAACGCCTACTGTCTTTGGGGGAATGCATCCTTTAGCAATGTATGGTGCGTATCTCATAAAGGCGTTAAAGCCTCCAATTAAATACTTTGCAATTCTCAGCTCATACGGTTGGGGAGGAGGTGCTATAAAGCAAGTGTTGGATATTTTGGGATCTAGTAAAATTGAATTGATAGATAAAGTAGAGATCAATGGCCCTCCAACTCAGAAGGATTATGAGAAAATAATTCAAGTTGGTAAAAAACTTGTAGAAAAAATAAGGGGATAGTGATAAAGTTGTAAATAAACATTGTAAAGAGACAGAGGTATGGAGTGTATTAACATTCACTTTCTAGTCGGAGTTAAAGGGGAGAAGGAATAATTAGAACGTTTAGATGTGTTTAACATTGAGAATGTGGATGTGTCATTAAAACCCTTTAGTTAAGACAAAAATATTGTGATTGTGGATAAATATGATAAATAGTAGATTAACTAATTAGAATTGGAAATCATGGTTGAATAGTAAACTT
>WAJX01000262.1 GCA_015523665.1 Ferroglobus sp. | reverse complement strand
ATTCTTATATTCGGCTTATACTGTATCTTCGCTATACCAGCAAGATCAGCAGCTGCATAACCACAAAAATGACAAGCAAAAACTAAGATTAGTGGATTTGCATTCTTTTCCATTGATAAAGCGTCTATCATAGCTGTTATAACCTTTTCATTAAAAAACCCCATATCTATTGCATCAGATGGACATGAAGCTATACAAACTCCACACATAATACATGAGTTAGGATCTATCTTTGCTTTCTTTAACTTCTCATCAAAGATAACCGCATTAAAGTTACAAACCTCAAGACATATCCTACAACCGATACATCTTTTCTGATCTACATAAGCATTAAAGGGGTCAAACTCAAGTTCCTTTTGCATTATCAGTTCTAAAGCTTTTGCAGATGCTAATCCAGCTGAAAATACACTCTCTTGAATATCTTTCGGACCGCTGGCAGTTCCTGCAAGAAAAATTCCTTTTACATCTGTTTCTGAGGGTCTCAGCTTCGGATGTGCGGTCTCAAAAAATCCATCTTCTCTTACTCCAATTCCAAGAATGCTTGCAAGCTTCGTATTTCCTTCCATTCCAATTGAAAGAACAACTAAATCGAATTCCTCTTCTCTTATCTCTCCAGTTAATGTATTCTCATAAGTTAAAATGAGATTATCATTTTCAACTTCAAATATTTCTCCAACTCTACTCCTTATAAATCTCACTCCCTTTTCTTGCACTCTCTTGTAAAACTCCTCATACATCCTTCCGTTAGCTCTAATATCTATGTAGAATATAGTAATGTCGATTTCTGGATATCTCTCCTTTATCGTATAAGCATTTTTTAAACTCACCATACAACAAACCTTACTACAATATCTGTTAGTTTTCTCATCTCTACTACCAACACATTGGATAAAAGCGATTTTTTGAGGGAGAGTTGAATCAGATGGTCTTAAAAGCTCACCTAAAGTTGGGCCAGAGGCTGAAAGTAATCTTTCAAGTTCTAAAGTTGTTATTACATTTTTATACTCCCCATATCCATACTCTTCTTTCCTTCTAGCATCAAATGGATTGTAGCCTGTTGCAACTATTATCGCTCCAACCTCAATTTCAACCTCCTCAGGCTTCTGATCGAAGTCTATAGCTTTAGGTTCACAAGCCTTTTCACACAACTTACATCCAATACATCTCTCCCAGTCTATAGTTGCGTAAAGTGGTGTTGACTGAGGTATGGGTATGTATATAGCCTTTCTTATGCCAATCGCATAATCGAACTCGTTAGGAATTTCAATCGGACAAACACTACTACAATCATCTATACATCCCTTACACTTACTCTCATCAACATATCTAGGATGTTTGATGATCTTAATCTTAAAATTTCCCGCATGACCTCTTACCTCTTTTACCTCAGCATTTGTTATAACCTCTATATTTTTATGATTCAACACCTCACTCATACGTGGAGCTAAGATACATATAGAGCAGTCATTCGTAGGGAAAACTTCATTTAATGTTGCCATTTTTCCTCCAATTGTTGGAGTTTTCTCAATAAGATAAACTTTAATGCCAGAATTAGCTATCGTTAAAGCTGATTCTACTCCAGCAACTCCTCCACCTATAACAGCAACACTCTTTTTAACGTCAACTCTTCTTTTGGAAAGTGGTTCAAGATTTTTTGCTCCAGCTACTGCCATTCTAACGAGATCCTTAGCTTTCAAAGTTGCTGATTTCGGTTTATTTTGATGAACCCAAGAGCATTGCTCTCTAATATTGGCCATCATAACCATATATGGATTGATTCCAGCCTTTAATGCAACTCTTCTAAATGTAGCCTCATGCAACTTTGGACTACAAGCTGCTACAACAATAGAGTCTAATCCTTTTTCTTTAATAGCATTTGCAATCTCTTCTTGTCCACTCTCTGAACATGCATATTTTATATCCTTCACAAAAACTACTCCATCAAGTTTTGAGGAGTATTCAACAACGTCTTCAATATTAACAACTCTTGCTATGTTAAGTCCACAATGACAGACAAATACACCAACTTTCATTGCTCTCTGCTCTTAATCCTTTTTCAATTTCAATCTTTCTCCATCATGAGCTTTCAGCTCAATCGCTAATTTAAAATATAATTGAGGAGAAGTTGTTACGTGAAATTATTAGCTATTTCTGTATTTGGTATGGATAAGCCTGGGATAATAAAGGGGATATCGGAAATCCTAGCTGAGAATAATGTGAATATTGTAGATATTGAACAGACAGTCTTGCAGGGATTATTTGCTATGTTTATTGTTGGAGATCTGACAAAATGTAAGATCTCTATCAAAAAGCTTGAAGAGGAGCTAAAGAAAAGGGGAGAAGAGCTAAATGTTCAAGTTTACACATCTCCTTTCAGTAAAGTTGATAGCAATAAAGACAATCTATATCGTATCACAGTATTGGGAAAGGATAGAGTTGGTATAGTATATGATGTATCCAAAATTCTGTTTAATCATGGAATCAACATAGAAAAAACTTCACTTGTCGCAAGAGATCAACTGATATCAATAACTCTTGTTGTTGATACCAGAGGAGCAGATATAGAAGCTGTAAAAAAGGAACTAAGAGAAAGGCTCGAAAAAAGCGGGTTAGACATAGTTTTTCAGCCATATAATATTTCAAGTCAGGAGAAAAGACTCATAGTTTTTGATATGGATTCAACACTCATAGAGGATGAAATTATTGATGAGCTTGCAAGGATTGCAGGAGTTGAGAAGGAAGTTAGAGAGTTGACTGAAAAAGCTATGTCTGGAGAAATAGATTTTGAAAAAGCTTTGAGGGAGAGAGTTAGATTGCTCAAAGGATTGTCAGTTGAAGTTTTGGAGAGGATATATGATAATATAAAATTAACCAAAGGTGCAAAGGAGTTAATTCAGAGCTTAAAAGAGTCGGGATATAAAGTAGCTCTTGTAAGTGGAGGTTTTACTTATTTTACTGAAAAGCTAAAAAAGGAGCTCGATCTTGATTATGCTTTTGGAAATGAACTTGAAATAAAGGATGGAAAACTTACTGGAGAGATTAAGGGGAAGATCATAGATGCAAAAGAGAAAGCAAGAATAATCGAAGAGATCGCTAAAAAAGAGGGGATAAAAAGAGAGAATATCGTTGCTGTTGGTGATGGAGCAAATGATAGAATTATGATAAAAAAAGCTGGTTTAGGAATTGCTTTTAACGCTAAGGAGGCTATAAAAGAGATAGCAGATGGAACGATCTCCAAAGAAAACTTAGTTGGACTTGCAAGTGTTCTCGGTTTATCCAAACTATTTAAAAAGAGAATAGAATAAAAAAGATAATTTTTCATCTAAAAAGTAATAAAAAAATAATATAAATATGTAATAAAAAATAAATAATATCATAAAAGGCTGTTAACATTCTTTATAATAT
>WAJX01000261.1 GCA_015523665.1 Ferroglobus sp. | reverse complement strand
TGGAAGAGGTTAGAAATATAAAGTATGGAGAAATTAGAACCTATGGTGAGATCGCAAGTAAACTTAAAACATCTCCAAGAGCAGTTGGTATGGCTTTAAAATTAAATAAGGTCCCAGTGATAATTCCATGTCATAGGGTTGTAGCGGTGAATGGGATTGGAGGGTATAGCGAGGGTTTAAATATTAAAAGAAAGCTCTTAACTTTAGAGGGATCGTTATGTGTCTCTCAAAAAAAGAGAAAGAATTCGTTGAAGATTGGTTGAAGCATATTGAGGGAGAGATAAGTTTTATGGAATTTGTTGAAAAGTGGAAAAGCCATGGAAAAGACTGGAAAACGTATATAAGGGTTATGAGGCATAGAATTGAGAAAAAATATGAAGTTATGCTAAAGGATCTTACATTGATGAAGAGATTTTTAGAATTAAACCATCAACCTTAATCTTACTTTGTTTATGTTTAACTTAACAATTATTTATTTTCATTCATTTCATTTTCCTGTTTTGTTTTATTATATAATAATTAATAAATAATTTATTTTATTTTGGTGTATAATTAACGCTATACTATTTTAAATTTATAAAATTTAATAATTTATATTTATGATATATTTATAATGAAATGAAAGAAAATGAAATGGAAGTTGTGAGAACTCAATCCTTGATAAGTTTTGCAACAAAAAATCCAGAGCATCTATGTCTATGGGGATAGAAGCGTCTTGCTTTTTTTATCTGTTTATCAAATTTAATATCCCCTACTTTTGTTAAAGCTGGATCACCATAGTTTATGTTCTCCAATTTTAAATCGTATTTTTTACATATCTCATCTATAACAAATTCATTCTCTTCAGGAGTGAGTGAGCATGTTGAATAGACAACAACTCCACCCTCTTTAACGCTTATTATGGCAGCTTCAAGAAGCTTTTTCTGAAGAGTTGAACAGAAAAGTATATCTCTTTCTCCTCTGCTAACTTTTCTTGTTTTGTCTTTATGGATTATTCCTTCTCCGCTACATGGAGCATCGAGAAGTATTTTATCTGGTTTAATTCCAATTTTAGGGAATTTTGTTGCGTCCATTTCAAGAACTACAACATTTAAAGCTAACATTCTATGGATGTTGTCAATTAATGGTTGAATTCTTTCTTTGTTAGCTTCAACAGCAATTACACAACCCCTGTTTTCCATTAACATTGAAATCATTGTCGTTTTCCCTCCTGGAGATGCTGTTAAATCAGCTATGATCTCATTCTTTGGTTCGAGAGCTAAAGGCGGAATGCACGAGCTTTTATCCATTATGTAATAGTAGCCCATCAAGTATTCTGGGGTAGCTCCTATACTATAAGGTTCCTTCTTTATTTCATAGCAGTATGGAACTTCAGTTTTACTCAATAAAAATCCCCGTTCTTCGAGTCTGCTTATCAATTCATCTTGAGAAATCTTGATTGTATTAACTCTGATGTATTTGGGAACATTCTCCATTGCAAGAATTAATTTTTCAGTTTCTTTCTCTCCAAAAATCGCACACCATCTTCTCACTATGAATTCATCATATCCAAATTTTTTAGCTAATCTCCTTGAAAAATCTGTTGAAGGAAAATCGAGTATCATATCTTCGATTATCTATCAAAGAAGGGATTCTTGGATGTTGCTGAGAGGGGTATACCCATAACCACATCAGCTTTTACATATCCAAGCTCTTTTGCTGCAGCTCCAATTCTATACATAACTCTCGAATCCACTCCTAACATTGAACCAAGTTTGACAGCTGATCCTATCGCAATTCCTAAATCGATTAATTTAAAAATACAATTTGGCCCTATGAAATCTTTACCTTTCTTCCTCTCTTGCTTTAAAAATTCACTACAACTTTCAAATCCACATCCACCGCAATTGGTATTTAGTGGTCTTTCACCAAAAACTCCAATTAAGAGTACGGCATCAGCTTTCTTAACACTAATACCATCTCTTTTGAAATTCTCACTCCTATCTTTTTCTTTTGCCATGTCTATCATCTTATCTCCAAGTATTTCTTTCTCATCACCTTCAATGTAGACTATCTCAACACTATCCTCTCCTTTCGATTTGGGAGCGGTTTGAGCTGTTAACATCATTAGTTTTGCAGACATCTTAACGATCTCCATTCTCAACTCATCATCAAGCACACTTTCACCCCCTTTAACTTTTATCTCCATCCAATCATTTAAACTTAATTTCGACCAAAAATACAAATTAATTAATATATAATTATTTTATAATTTTTATATTTATATATAATAATATTACAATAATTGCTCACAACTTACAGAGTTAAAATTAACTATTTGCTATTAAATATAGTATATAATTTTATATATAAATACCTTATTGATCAACTTAAAGAACCAGTTAAAAAAGCTAGAAGACCAAACATCATGCCTATTATAGTCTTCCTTCTTAATAATGGTATATCGGATTTTTTAACACCTCTGTAAAGTTTTATGGAAGAGTCAAGGAGTATAATATCTGCAATGATGACTGGGATTATATATTTTAGATCGAAGTATTCTGGGATTAGAAGGACAAAAAAACTAAGAATGATAGATAAAGTTAAGAGAATTGAAGAAACTTTTCCAGCAACCTTTATACCATAAATTCTTGCTACAGTTTTTACGTTTCTTAGAGCATCTCCTTCAACATCTTCGATACTTTTCATTATCTCTCTTCCAAGTCCAGAGAGAAAAGCTATAGATGCAAGAGCGAAGAGCGGAAATGTTAGTTTCTCAGCAATAAAACCTCCATAAACAAATGAAACCGCCATTGAAAAAGCTATATAAGCGTTACCGATTATTCCAAGTTCTTTTAATTTTATATCATAGAGATAACCTAAAAAGACGATTAAAAGAGCAAGTAAAAAAGCTGTAAATGAGATTAAGAGAGAGAACAGTAAGCCAAAAGGAGCTAATATTATTGAAGTGAAGAGAGCATCTTCTCGTTTTAATTCTCCTCTCACAAGAGGTCTATCAAATCTCTGATTAGCTATATCACTTTCGTAATCAAAATAGTCGTTTAATGCAAAGGCTGAACTTTGTAGGAAAACTGCGGTTAGAAATCCATACAAAGCAATAGTCAAATTGAGATTATTAAAATTGGAGACAACGATCATGCCTATAATAACACCTATTCCATACATTATCCCGTGGTCGATCCTCGTTAAACTTAGAAATGCTTTTAATTTCATGGTATCGTCTCAAGAAACGCTTTTACCCCCTTTTCGTATATTACATTTCCAACTACTATTGTATCAGCTATAGAGAGCATTTCACAAGCTCTCTCTCGTCTATCTATTCCTCCCCCATAGAAGAGTCTTGCTTTTTTGAGTACGCTCTTAACTTTCTTCACAACTTTTGGATTTCCGTATTTTCCACTATACTCGATATATATTATAGGTAGTTTTAACATAACCTCTCCGACAAATGCATAACTTGCTGATCTTCTCTCATCTATATCACATAATGCATTTGTAACCTTAGCAACAGCGGAATTCGCATTTAAAACTATATATCCCTCAAGAAATATTTTCTTCCCAAAATAATCTCTAAACATATCTATTACATCGAAGTTGATTTCAACCCAGCTTGCATGTTTTCCTGTTATCCACAAACCATTTGTAGAGTTAAGAACGAGAGGGACAAATACGTAATCTGCATCATAAATAACGCTATGTGGATCAGATGGTTCAAGTATTAAAGGGAGTCCAGAATCTTTTAATTTGTTAAAAAGATACTTGACTTTATCTAAAGTGACGTTCTGAGTTCCAGAGATCATTATAGCGTCTGTTCCGCTTTTGATAACTGTTTCAAAAATCTCATCTGTATTTTTTCTGTCTGGATCTAATTTTGTTATGTGCCTCCATTTCTCAAACATCCTTATATCAAGTTCTTTCAGAATTTATAAGCTTTAGTATATCAATTTTTCAAGATCATCTCCTCCATAGTAAATCTCCTGAATTTCATCGTATACGTCATCCATCCCAAATCCAGTTGTTGAAGAGACTGGAATTAGTGGTTTGAAGAATTTTAAATCTTTTAGCATGTGAAAGAGATCATTAGCAATCCCTTTTTCTCCAATTCTTGTGTTAGATAATTTAGAAAGCTCCTTATTCTCCATTTCTAAAAGCTCTGAGTATATGAAATCTGGATTTATACTCCAATTGAGTATCTTTTCGAGCTCATGATTAGGTAGGATGTCCGATTTGCTTAAAACTGCTATATGTGGGATATTAAGCCTTAAAACCGCTGAAGATGCCATAAATATTAGAGAGAGGAAACCAGATGGAGTTTTGGATATGATCGGGTCATAAAGATAAACCATCACACAGTTCTTTTCTCCGAAAACTCTCACAAAAAGTTCTCCACTACTCCTTAAAGTGAAAAGTTCCATCTGTCCCGGAGTGTCGATTATCACATATGGGGAGTTATAATATTCTATCTCATCTTTTATCTCATCTATTTTTGTTGCAATTAAATCTGCTCCGATAATCTGAGCCCCATTTGGGCCAACATTGTATTTCACCATTATATCTTCGAGAGTGAACCACTCTCTTACATCTATATCGGCTGAATAGGGTACATTCTCTGCTCCAGGATCTAAATTTATAGTTATGTTGTCAATTTTTTTAAAATCCAACCATTCAGAAAATGCTTTTGTAAAGTAAGTTTTACCACTTCCCGCCGTTCCTACGACAAAAACGTAAATTTGATCCATATTGAAGCAATTGATTAGTTGCTATATTATTTTATTCCTTTACTTCTCTATCTTTTAAAACATAAATAAAATATAATAAGAACATAATAGAATGCTGAAAATGTAATCCCATAATTATTTTATCCATAAATCAAAATTTAAATTAGTATTAAATTTTATATAAAATTATATAATAAGGAAATATAAAAGGATACGAAGAATTGTAAATTTATAGTGGTAAAAGTGTAAAGTTGAGAGATTAATAAGATTTATATTGATTAGGTC
>WAJX01000260.1 GCA_015523665.1 Ferroglobus sp. | reverse complement strand
CTCTTAATTTCTGTCTTCCAATACTCAAAGATTTAGCGGGCAGGCTAAGTCCAGAAGGAGAATTTGTAGAGATCTCTAAAGTTCAGGAACTGAAACCAACATATAAATTGCAAGTTGTTAACTGCTGGGTGATTTTCCTACGAAAGCGACAGCAAGATGCAATTATTAGAGATATACAGACATTTAAAAGCAAACTTAAAAATGGAGAAGATGAGCCAACTGGAGCAATATTGTCTTTTATACGAGATCCGGAGGATAAGCCCCTGCAGTGGGATGTGAAAAAACAATTTGACGAATGGAAGGTTATTTTAGATAAACAGGTGCTGTTTCCTCTTCCAGCTAATGAGGAACAGGTGCAGATATTAGATTGTATAGAACAATCAAACGGGATTGTAGTATGGGGGCCTCCAGGAACTGGAAAGAGTCATACTATAGCCAATTTAATTTCACATTTTATGGCCGAAGGCAAAAGAGTATTGGTAACAAGCCAAAAAGATCAGGCACTTAGTGTTCTTCATGATATGCTTCCTCCCGATTTGCGCCCGCTTTGTATAAGTGTATTAAGTAATGTGCGTGATAGCAGAGAAAAGTTAGAACGGGCTGTATCTACAATTACGGAAATAGTTACACAATCGCAACCTAAACTACTCCATAAAAAAGCAAAAGATCTTGAATCTAAACTTGATAGGCTTCGTGAGGAATTAATAACTATAGTAAGAAAAATAAAAGAACTCTCTATTGCCCAGTTTAGATATATCAAATTTGAAGAAGAAAACCTTCTTCCATCCGAAGTTGTAGAAAAAATGAAGAAAGAAGAAGAAAGGCACATGTGGTTTGAGGACTCCCCTGACTATAAAGTGGAGATCGTAAATTCTGATGGAAAAGAGATCGTCAGAATTGTTCCTATTCAGCAAATCTCTCAACAAGAGATCAAAGAACTCAAAAAATTAAGAACTCATTTGCTTAACTATCTGAGTGATTTGGCTTATGATCTGCCATGTGTAGATAATTTGATTGACGAGAAAGAATTTCAAAAGATGGCAGAAGATCTCAAAAAAGTTTCTGAAATAAAGAGCAGAGTAAAAGAACACTTGCCTGATGTCATTTTTAAAAATGAGGATGCAAAAGTCATAGATGAGGCAATTGATATATTAGAGAGAACTTTATCTACTTATAAATTAATTACAGAAAGCTGGCAATGCTTCCTTCTTGCAAAGTTAAGAGAGAAAACTTTAGAGTCCAGCACAATATATGACGCAATTGAAAGCCTGAACACTGATGCAGAGAAATTAAAGAAACTATGTCAGGCACGAGATCCACTTCAGTCTATTAAGCTTGCTGAGGATGTTAATTTAGAAGAACAGAAAAGTTATGTGGAACAGGCCCTATCTCGCTTAAGAGAGGGGAAAAAACCCTATAAATTTTTTGAGTTCAACAAGAAAAAGAAACAGACATTGAACTCAATAATAATAAACGGAAAGCCGCCTACAACGGAGAACGAATGGCAAGAGGTGCTGAAATTCCTTAATCTTTTGATTAGTACTAATGAACTAAAACAAAAATGGAATAACTTCGCTCAGATTATATACGCTCCTCAAATAGATGAAAATAAAGCATCTGTACAGGATGCTAACAAACTGTTAGAATTAATAGAAAAATTAAACGCTCCTCTCACCTATGTTAAGGTCTGGTTTCCAAAGGCGGTAGAGATACTCAATTCTATTATAATAGAAGATGATAGAGTGGTAAGTGATGATAAACTTGAAGATGTCTATAAGGCACTAAAATTAAAAAAGGATATAAACAGTTTTCAAAGCTCTAAAGCCTTACTTGAAAGATTAAAAAACCATTTACAATCTGTAATTCTAAAAGGTAATCCACATCCAGTAGTTAAAGAATTAATGAAGTGCCTTGAGGATGTTAATAATCAATCAAACATTGACAGGTGGATAAAAGGGTATCTGTTTGTAAAAAAACTGGAGACTTTAAAGGTTAATTATAAACAATTTAAAGCACTAATTGAAAAATTTTCTCTTCAGGCACCTAAATGGGCATGGAAGTGGAAGAGACCATATATTTCAGAGGAAGAACTTTGTCCTCCCCATTGGCAAAGATCGTGGTGGTTTCATGCATTAAAAAAGTATAT
>WAJX01000259.1 GCA_015523665.1 Ferroglobus sp. | reverse complement strand
CGTTTGTAACGAATGGAGGGATATGTATCTATTCGATTATCATGGCTAAAACATCTAAAACTATTCCGGCTTATAAAGGAATTTCTGCATTTATAGTGGAGAGAAATAGGGAAGGATATTATGCAAAGAAGATAGAAAAAATGGGAATGAACTGTCATGATACATGTGAGATAAGTTTAAAAGATGTGAGAATTCCAGCAGGGAATATCGTTGGTGAAGAGAATAGAGGATTTTACCAGTTAATGAACTTCTTTAATAAGAGTAGAGTAAAAATAGCAGCACTCCACTTGGGGATTGCAATAGGAGCTTATGAACGAGCTTTAGAATATGCAAGAGAGAGAACAACATTTGGAAAATCATTAGTTGAACATCAAGCTATCCTTTTTAAACTTGCAGATATGTATAAGGATATAGAAGCTGGGAAACTTTTAGTTTTAAAATCTGCATGGTTAATTGATAAGGGAAAGATAGATCCTGCAATAAGCTCATCTGCGAAACTATTTGCAACAGAACTTGCAGTAAAGGTGACGTATGAGGCTTTACAAATCTTTGGGGGATACGGATACACGAAAGAATGCGATGTGGAGAGATATTATAGAGATGCAAGGGTTGGGACTATATACGAAGGTACTAGCGAAGTACAAAGAATTGTTATAGGGAAGAGAATTATTGGAAAAATCTAATGTAAAAATCTGATGTGATGCATATATTATCACTATCCATAGCTATATTTTAGGGTTAATGAAAAGTAAGAAAGTATAAAGTAAAAGTGTATATTATATGTATTCAAAATATTGTAAATTAATTTTAAATAACTTTAATTTTTATTTTCATTGCATTAATAGTGTGATAAGAGAAATTAAGGCATCTTTAATAAAAGTAAATTATTTATACTTTTTAAATTCCTTTATTTTGAGGTGGTGATTTGTAGAATATTTCAGCTTAAAAGATGCAAAAGAGAGTGTATTTGCTCTAATTCTTTGCACTTTTGGTGACCTTATTACTGGGTTAATAATGAGCTATTCTTCTAATAAGATCGCTATTGTTCCAGCTTTAATACTTCTAATCCCACCAACTATCGGGTTGAGAGGAAATATATATGCCTCAATGGGATCGAGGATAAGTTCATACTTGCATACAGGAAGGATAGATGCAGATTTTAGCATTAGCGAGGAGAAGACTGTAAATATAGTTTCATCTACATCTCTTCTCTTACTGTTTAGCCTTATCAATGGTATTCTTGCAGCTTTTTTTGGGGATTTGATGAATCTTTCCACATATTCTGGAAACACAATTCCTTTGTTGGATTTTTACTTTGACTTAGTTTTAATATCGATCCTTGCAGCTCTCTTTTCAGCATTTTTTATGATTCCAGCAACGTTTCTGCTTGCAATTGGAACATACAAATACGGTTTAGATCCAGATAATTTAATCACACCTCTCACAACTCTTGCTGGGGATATAATAACTCTACCACTCCTATTCGCTTCAACCGATTTAATTTTTATGGCATCTTTTGATACGAAAATTGGTATTTTCATTTTACTTTTACTTCTAACAATTATCCTATTTCAACTCGGAGAGAAAAGTGAGATTGGAAAAAGAATAATTAAAGAGAGCGTACTTATCCTTTTATTCTGTACATTTCTTCAGTTCGGTGCTGGAACTATACTGGGAGCGAAGCTTGAGAGGTTTATTGCTATTGCTGGCTTACTGACTATAGTTCCAGCCTTTCTTGAAGATGGTGGAGCTATGGGAGGCATTCTTGCATCTAGATTCTCAACGATGTTGCATCTGGGTATTTTAAAACCAGAATTAAAACCAAACGTTGAAACAATTAAAACCTTTGGTAAAATGCATGTTATAGGTTTTCTCGTCTTCTCTCTCGTTGCAATTTTTGGTGAAACTATAAATTTATGGATGAATATAAAGACTGTATCTCCAATAGAGATGTTTTTAATAGCAAATTTTGCAGGACAAATTCTAACACTTGTTGTGAATGTGATGGCATACTACTTTTCGATAATATCTTTTAAATTTGGGTTTGATCCAGATAACGTTGGAGTCCCCCTCATAACATCACTTATGGATGTTTTAGGAACAGCGATATTGGTTTTAGCTATACTGCTCTTTCTGTGAGATGAGAACCATCACAACTCTTTGCTTTGAAAGATAAACCCTCTCTACAAAACCCGTAACTTATCTCAAATTCCTCACACTTCTCAGCAACTTTATTTAAAAGCTCCTTTCGTATATCTATAGGGAGATACCAAGAGTTTCCTATTTTTTCACCTTTTTTGAAGTATAATGTATAAAAGATTTCTTTTAACTCTGGAAAAGCATGAGAAATCTTTGAATAGGAGTCTCTCCTAAGTTTTAGAGTTGATGTAACGATATGATCCACAAACCTACATTTTTTAATAATACTTTCAATCTCAACATCGTTTATAAATGGTATTATAGGGTCAAGTCTCAAAATGACAGGTATATCCTCTTTTTTCAATTTTTTTAAAGCTCTCAACCTCTTGGTTGGGTGGGGTGCATTAGTTTCTATAACATCTGCTTTTTTGAAAGTAGTTATAGTTATGCTCACCGCAGATTTCATTTCTGAGAGTAAATCAATATCTCTCTTAACCATATCGCTCTTGGTTATAATTAGTAATCTCATTCTGGCATTTGATAGTATCTTTATAGAATTTCTAGTAAGTTCAAATTCTTTTTCTATTTTTGGATAGGGATCGCTACTATTAGACATTGAAATTAGGGCATTATTTGGTAGGGCTTTAACCTCTTTTTCAAGCCTTGTAAGAAGTTTTTTCTTAGTTCTTACTTCATAAAATCTTGGAATATATGTCGCATAACAATATAGACAATTATGCATACATCCAGTATAAGGATTAAAAGAGAATTTTTGTTTACAACTACATAAAGGATGATTCCAAGGATCAAATGGAGAGATCAGTTTATAGCTCATACAAATCGCTATTTAACCAAGGAATTAAAGCCATTGTAACAGCGATTTTTGTTAGTTCAATTCTACTAATCTTTTCTTTACTTAAGTAACCAATAGCCCCAATTTTTTTCCCCAAATCTTTAATTCCCGTAAGATCTTCCATAGCTACTCCAACACTGACACCAGTTTTGACTCTCTCTATTATGATGTTAGGATATTCAAAGCCAGGTCCAAAACCGATTGTGAACTTTTTTCCGTTATATACTGCTGCAACCTGAAAATCTATGTAGCCAGTAAGAGTTTTAGGAAAAGAGAAAAGTCCAGCTTCAACACCAACGGAAAAATCAAAACCTTGCTCATATGATTGTTTTGCTCTATTTATTGCTCCTGAAATCGTTTCATTCTCAAAAGGCT
>WAJX01000258.1 GCA_015523665.1 Ferroglobus sp. | reverse complement strand
TTGGACTACCAAATATTAGTAAGGGATCTTTCACATCCATCACTTCCTCTAATTTTGGAATTCCACACCTTCTAGACATTATTACCGCATTCTCTTTATTGATTATTTTCTCAAGTTTTGTTCTTTCAACCTTATATCCCCAATATTCGTTATACTCGTTTGGCTCCACCTCTTCAACCACCAACGGCTTCATCGAAGAGATCCTGACGGTTACGCGAGCCCCCTTCTTAGCTTTTCCTTTGAAGAGAGCTAGGGCATCTAAACCTACATCAGCCCATAGCGTTCCGTCAGGGGCAACTTTTCTTATGACTCCTTCCCTAACCTCACCGACTTTTAAATGTTTCGGCTTATGAGATGGTATTTTTAAGGGTGGAAGAACTCCCACATATCTAAGACTCTCCTTAATTGGAAAGAGATATTTTCTAAGATACTGAGGAGTTTCAAGATACCTAAGGATCTCTTCGATAAACTCACTTTCATCCAAAGCTGGATCTCTGTAAATATATATTTTTTTAACTCTAAAAATTGCTAAAGCTCTTGCTATAGTTCCAATTTTATATGTCCTAAGCTTTTCATCATTTTCGTTTATCAATAGAGATGAAGGAATTGCAACTTCCATGGATATTACCTAATCTTTGTAATTTGATTAAAAAGAATTCTATTCAACAGTAACAATCCCCAAATTTATTTGAAGTGGATGATTTAGCTCAAATAGTTCTGCATCTATATCTTAATTTCCCTTTTTAGTATTTTATTTATTTTTATTTTATTTTCATTTCCTAAAGATTTTTGTTTAACAATAATTTACACTTATATCTAAATGCTCTTTATTTTCACATATCGTACTAATTTAATTTATAAAAAACATAAAAATTTAAAATAAAAAATTAAGATGAAATAAATTCTAAAAATCTGAACTTTTAAAATTATTCAGGTGTTTAGATGGACAAGTGGATTTACGAACTTATCGTCGAAAAAATTCCACCGTTCTCTCTCTTGAAGGGAGATTACGTTACAATCTTCCAATTACTTTTAATGCTCTTAGTAGGTATCTCAATCTCCATAATATACTCCTTACCTCCTCGTTCCTTGATAATGGGAAGTTTAACTATCTTAGTAGTAGCTATCTGGAGTAGATTGACTTTAACTATCGCCCCAACTCTCAGAAGTTTTCGTCCCTCTCTTAGTGAGATAGAAAATGACATTATAGAGAGATATAAGAACTTGATGTTTAATCCCAGACATCCAGAGTTGTTTGTGGGCTTGGGCATTTTTATCTTTGTCACAATTTATCTATATTATTTCAACCCCTTTTTATTAGGTTATTACCTCCAGCATAAACCAATTGTTATAGCTTTTGCATTAATTCTAATTTGGGATGTAGCTTATAGAGCTGGTATAGGACTATGGGTCTATATTCTTTGTTTCATTCGTTCTGTTAAGCTATACAAAGCTTCTAAAAGAAGAAAGGGACTGGAGCATACATTACTTAACGATTTAAAAGCTATGGAGAGAATGGATAGGAGGGGTGTGGCATACGGTTTAACCGCTTTTTTGCTATTTCCAGTTCTCTCACCTGATAAATACTTAACTTTCTTTGTAATCGTTTACCCCATCTTCCTATCTTCTCTCTCCTTACTTTCCATATCTCTAATAAGGAAGGTTCCATGGCTACCACCAGATATAGCTGAGTTACTAGAAAAAGCCAAGTTTGCATACGTTGGTCATGAAGGAGATCTTTTCCCACATATAACTCCAGTTGTTCAAGTCTTTGATGGTAGGAATGTGTACTTCGTAACATCTAAAGCCAGTAAAAAGTTTAAATTTATTAAAAGAAATAACAGAATAGCAGTTCTTATTGACGAAAGAGATCCAAAGGATTTCTTTGGCAATAAAGCTGTCCTTATTGTAGGTAAGGCTAAGTATTACGATCTTCATAATTTCCTCCCAAATATCTTCAAGCTCATTAAAGTTAGGAACTTGTTTATGCAGAAATACAAACAATATATATCAGCCTATAGTAAAAGAAAGGAAGAATTGCCTGTAGCGTGGAGATTGACTCCGATGTTAAAAAGAATACCTATCGAAATTCAGCCAGAGAGGGTAATTTATTGGAGGGGGGTAAGAAGAATAAAAATAGGATTGTGATGAATTATGTTACCATATGAAGTGAGAGTTTTGTTAAATACAAATTACTTTGGATATCTATGCACAAGGGGAGATTATCCACACATAGCGCCTATATTCTTCACATACGATCAAAGAGAATCGCTTTATTTCATGTCTGATTTCTCCTCTCGAAAAATAAAAAATATCATGAGAGATCCCAAAGTTAGCTTGGTTGTTGATGTCAGAGATGATAATGACCCATTCAATAACGAGGGGGCGATGGTATCAGGTTTTGCAAAAATTTATCTCCCGGGTGAGGTTGAATTGGATGAATATCACGATATCTATACTATTTATGAACTCTTCAAGTCAAAATACTCTGAATTTATAGAGTTTGAAGAGGGAGGAGACGTCTTAGTTGAGATAAGGATAGAGAAAGTAAGTTATTGGAGAGGTCCTCATTTTAAGAGTTTTAGAGTGAAGCTTTAATTAAACACTAAAAATTTAATTTAAATGAGAGATAAAGTTATATCATATATATTATAAAATATACTAATATTACCTATTTAAATCATCCTTTCTCAGTTCGGCCCACTTGTCATCACTCTCATAAACCCTAACTTTTACGATGTTTAATCCTCTCTCTTTCAATCTGTTAAATATCTCAATACATATATTTTCCGAAGTTGGATTTTCAATAACGTTGTTTATGAGTTTGTGATCAAACTCTTTTAAAACTTCCTTTAATTCCTTTTTGAGGTCATAAAAATCTATTACCATCCCGTTCTTTAGCTCTCCTTCCACTTCAACCTCAACTTTAAAATTATGTCCATGTATTTCTCCACATTTCCAATGTCCTGGAATGTAATGTGCTGAACTGAATTTTTCAGAAACACCAACTCTCATTACCTCACCCCCAAGTATTTGTGAATCTGCGGAATAATTCTAGTATCTTTGAATTCCAACATCATCTCCTGAAGTTTTAAAATATTTTCCGTCCAAACTCCAAAGACAGGCTGAAGAACAAAAGAATGAACATAATCCTCAATACCCTTCGCTAGCTCAGAAACTTCATGAATATCAAATTTTTGAGGCAGTACGATTTTACAAAATGTCAACCTTCTCCTCGTATTCCTGAGAATTTTAAAACATTTGATCGTCCTCTCATAGAGTTCGTTATAGTTTTTTGATGTTACATTTCTAAGCTTAAGATCGCCAGCAATAAAGTCGAAAAACTTGAATTGTTTTGCTCTTTCTGGTAGTGTCATATTTGATTCTAAATAGAATTTCTTTGTTTTATTTAGAGATGAGATGAAATCATCATATAACATCGGTTCTCCACCAGTAAATGTGACAGAATGTATTCTTTCCGAGTTATCTATAATTTTCTGAATGTAATCCCTCTCAACTGGATTTTTAACCTCCTTTCCTGAAGTATAATCGATGCAGTTTTCATTGTAAGTTGTGTCACAATAGTAGCAATCCAAATTACAACCTCTAAATCTTATGAAGAGCTGACGAACTCCAGCTAAGATTCCTTCACCTTGTATCGAATAAAATATCTCACTTATCTCTGCCTTCATATTCCGCTTTTTTTTCTTTATAAATTCTAACAGCTTCCTCCCACTCTTCATCACTTAAGAGGGGATCTTTCACATTATTCAGAAGGAACGCTTCAGTTCTTTCTAAACAAGTTCCACAACTTAAGCAAGGTCTTTCTTTGCCCTCATAACAACTCCAAGTATACTCATACGGAACTCCGAGTTTCAAACCAAGTTTAATGATTTCATCTTTTGTCATATCAACAAAAGGTGCTTTGATCTCAACTGGATTCCAAAGATTGCCTAAATAAACTGCTGTATCCAATGCCTTAATAAATTCCTTCCTACAATCTGGATAAATGCTGTAATCACTTTTATGTGCTGCATAGAAAACATCTTTAGCATTGATTTTCACAGCATAGCCCACAGCTATTGAAAGCATGATCATATTTCTGTTTGGCACTATTGTCATTTTTTGAATCTCTTCAGTGTAAAAGGCTTTTGGAACATCTTTATTCCCAGTTAACGCTCCTGAAGATATTAAATTATGGATTGAAGTTATATCAACGATTTTATGAGTTACCTCTCCAAGTCTTTTAGCCTCCTCAACTATCTTTGATGCTGCTTCGATCTCTCTCTTATGTCTCTGTCCGTAATCAAAAGTTAGACAATGAATGCTATAATTATTGCTTAAGAGATAATACAATAGGGTTGAGGAGTCAATTCCTCCACTTAATATAAGTACGGCTTTTTTAATCCCTTCAACTTCAAGCTTAACTTTTATTTCATCCATCATTCCTATCTCCTCATTCTAAACCTCTTAAATCCAAGAGATGATAAGGCTTTACACCACATCTCAATCTCATCTCTTGCTATGTCATCAAAAATCAAAATACCATTATTATCCAGAATTGCAATCATCTCTTCATCCATTTCAAAGCATATTCTTTTCCTCTCAATTATTATCTTCAAAGGAGGATCATATATGATTATACTTTCTCCAACTATCTCTCCACGATCTTTTAACACTTCTTTTAAAGCATCAAAAGATACGCATATCTTTTCAAAAACATCCTTCCATTCCACAACTAAAAACTTGATTGTAAAAGTTTAAAAGATCTATGGTTTAAGATTAATGGTGAATGTTATAGATGTGATGCATAATTTGATGACAATCAACAATGACAATACAAGCATAAACGTGGATGTAGTTGTTGCTGGTGTTGGTATTGCTGGAGCTTTTACATTAAACGCTTTACCAAAAAAGTTTGATGTTATTGGAATTGATAAGAAAAAAGAGCTTGGATATCCTGTTGAATGCGGAGAGATAGTCCCAACAAAAAAGGAAATGAAACATCTATTCTCATTAAATGATTATTCAATTTTTGAGATTCCAAGAAAATTTGAAAGCAATAAAACTAAAGTTATAAAATTTATCCTACCCAATGGAAGAGAGATTGATGTAGAGTTTGAAATGCATGTCATAAAGAGAGATGAGATGATAAAAGAGATTGCTAAAAAAAGTGGACATAAATTAATTCTCGGAAAGAGATTCGATTTTAATGGAGCAATTTTTGTAAACTCTGAAAGATTTAACAGTAAAATAATAGTTGCCAGTGATGGAGCAAATTCCAGAATAGCTAAAAAGCTAAAAATTAGGTATGAATTCTCAGCAGCAAAACAATATCTAATGAGAGGATTTGAGGGAGATGAAGATGTTATCTATATGTATGTAGGTAAAGTTATCTCTCCCGGTGCTTATGCATGGATAATTCCAAAGGGAGATGGCTATGCTAATGTAGGAACCGGCTTTAGATTTAAATTCGCTGAAAAAGAGAATAATATCCATAAAGCTTTGAATTACTTTATAAATGAATATAAATACAGTAGTTATATGTTAAAAAAAGCTGAAATTGTAGAAAAGATCGGAGCAATAGTCCCAATAGATCTACCAAAAAGAACAGTTTATGATAACATACTATTTATTGGAGACTCCGCAAGCATGGTTATAAGCCATGTTGGTGCAGGAATTCCCACTTCAATGCTCGCTGGAGATATCGCTGGAGATGTTATAACTAAACATCTGGAAGAGAAGATAGATTTAAGTGAGTATGAGAGGAGATGGAGAGAGGCTATGTTTGAAACTATGAAAAATGGATACTTCATAAGGAAATTATGGGATAAAATAGCCTCAAACGATGACAAGTTAATTAAATACTTCAAATTAATCGATGAAAAGGATATGAAATTAATAATAAGGGGGAAAGTACCAATTAAGTTAAAGCTTGCCAATTTCTTAATCCCCATTTTAAATATGATATTTTAGGAAATTATTAATTATAAGGGCAAGATATTTAATATGTTCAGTAAACTATCTGAAGGTGAAAATCTATGAGTCTAGAGAAGATGTTTCTCCACGATAAAACTGTTCAAATAATTCTAAAAATTCTTGAAACTGAAGAAAGAGGGGAGGTGGCTTATCCTTTAAACATTTCAAAGATGGTGGGTTCTCCTTATAGTTATATATCCAAAGTTCTAACAGAGTTCGAAAACCATGCTTTAATCGAGAGCGAATTTAGAGGGAGAGTGAGAGTTATAAAACTTACAGAAGATGGTAGGAGAGTAGCGGAAATGCTAAAAGAATTAAAAGACATCCTCAGTAAGGATTTTGTAGCCAGAAAGAGACTATCTCTTCTAAAATCTATAATACAAAGCGCAAATGGCAATGAAAAAGATGAAATGATAGAGATTCTTCTACCAGTAAAAGCTGAATTGAAGAAATTGGATGAGAGTAGAGATAATGAGGTAAGAGAAGAAGTTGGTAAACTTATAAAGGAGATTGAAGGTATGTTACGATGATTAAGGAAGTTTTTAATGATATCAGCAAAGAGATTGAGAGGTATAGAGAAGAATCAATAAAGATGTTGTCGAATCTCATAGAGATAAAAGCACTCTCCCCAGAAAATGGTGGGAAGGGAGAATTAAAGAAAGCCAAGTATATAGAATCCCTTCTCGACAATTTTGACGAAGTTGAACGATATGATGCTGAAGATAAAAGAGCTGAAGGTGGTGTTAGACCAAACATAATCGCAAAGATAAGAGGCAAAAGGAAGAGGAGATTATGGATTGTCTCTCACATGGATGTCGTACCAGAAGGTGATGTAAGTTTGTGGGATACATCTCCTTTCAAAGCTGTATACAAAAATGGTAAAGTATTTGGGAGAGGAGCTGAAGATAATGGTCAAGCCATAGTATCGTCAATTCTTGCAGGAAGAGCTTTAATGAACCTTGGAATTGAGTTAGAATACACATTATCACTTGCCATTGTTTCTGATGAAGAAACTGGGAGCAGATATGGAATAAAATATCTATTAGAACAGAATATATTTAGGAAGAATGACTTATTTTTAGTCCCAGACGCTGGTTTTCCAAAAGGAGACCTAATTGAAATAGCGGAAAAAGGAGTTTTGTGGCTTAAAATAGAAGTTAGAGGAAAACAGGGACATGCAAGTAGACCTGACCTTTCCAAGAATGCAAACAGAAAAGCTATGGAACTTTTAGTGAATTTAGACAAAGAACTCCACAAAAGATTCAATAAAAAAAATGATCTCTTCACTCCACCTTATTCAACATTTGAACCAACAAAAAGAGAAAAAAATGTTGATAACATAAATACAATCCCCGGAAATGATATAAGTTATATAGATTGCAGAATAATCCCAGAGTACAGAAATCAGGAGGTTTACGAATTCATCAGAGAGTTCTGTGAAAGTAGAAAGGATGGATTTGATATAAAAATCAGCATAGTTCAAGATGAAAGTTCACCATCAACTAAGATAGATAGTGAGATAGTGCAAAGATTGAAGAGGGCTATAAGAATAACCAGAGGTGTTGATGCCGGAATTTGTGGTATCGGTGGGAACACTTGTGCATCTTTCTTTAGAAAAGCTGGTTTTGAAACAGCAGTATGGGCAACGATCGATGGTAAAGCTCACGAAGCAAATGAATATGCGAAAATTGACAATGTAATCGAAGATGCAAAAGTATTGGCTGTTCTTCCTTTAGAGATTTAATTAAGAACGAGATTTAATAAGAATTATTTAATAAGAATTGATTTTAAATATCTTCGAAACAAAATTTAAAATTAAATAGAGGGTTTAACTTAAATGTCTTAGCTCTCCACTCTCTATTGCTATTGTTACTCTGATTAGAAGGGTGTATATCAGAAATCCTAAGGCCCAACCAGCAAAGCTTATCATAATCTCCATTAATGTTGGTATGTATTCCCAAATTTCCCCTATTGGAGTTGGTACAAAGCCTGGAATAACTAAACCCATTCCTTTTTCAAGCCATATTCCTATGAACACCATAAAACAAGCTAATGCTAAAGAATAGCTATTCTTTCTGGTTTTTGGATAGAGTAATACAAACACCGCTATTAGATTAAGTAACAACGATGCCCAGAAAAAGGGGACTAATACGCCATAATACTTCCCTGCATGTTCAAGTCCAAATATTAAGTACTCTAAAGAGATCCAGTGTGAAGTTTGGGCATAACCAACACTGTATATCTCAGAACCTAAGAAAAATAGATTTGTTATCAACGCAATTAATATTATCTGTGCAAGCGTTTGAATTGCTTTCTCACTTATCTTCTCCCTGAATTCTGGTCTAAAGTGCCTAACTAACAATAAGACTATTATGAGTAACGCTGGTCCAGAAGTAAAAGCACTGGCAAGAAATCGTGGGGCCATTAAGGCTGAATTCCAAAAAGGTCTTGCAGAAAGTCCGCTATAGATAAATGCGGTAACTGTATGAATGCTGATAGCCCACGGAACAGAGATGTAGATTAAAACTTTTATCCAACTCCTCGGCTGAGAATTGTAATATGCTTTGTAAAGACCATACGTCGGTATGATCAGATTAAGCAATAGATAACCTATGAGAACTATGAAATCCCACATGAGTAGTGATTGTGGCCAGTTAGGTGTTCCAACTATTGGGAACATGTGAAATATCCTCTCTATTCTACCTATATCTGCAGAAACGTTTGTCATAACAATTATCAATGCTCCCACTGCCAAATACTCTCCAAAAGTTATTATATGTTTGAATTCTTTGTAATTGTATATGTATAGCGGTATAACAATCATCACAGCTGAGGCGGCAACTCCAACAAAAAACGTAAAATTAGAGATATATAACCCCCAACTCACTTGATCTCTCATTCCTGTTATTATAAAACCGTATTTAAGTTGATAATAGTATGAATAAGCTCCTAACAGAATTATAAGGATTAAACCCAAAAGCCATGCATAATATCTACGACTCCCACTAAATGCTATCTTTATCGCCTCTATAAGAAATCTGAAGAAGCTTTCATCAACTTTTTCTCTTTCATCATTCACTTTAACCATTCTATCACCTCAATCCATGAAATAGAAGAACTTAGGTTGTGTTCCAGCCTCTTCCTTAAGTCTAAATACTCTCTTACTTTCCAAAATTTTCCTAATCTCACTCTCTGGATCTAAAAGATTTCCAAACTTTCTTGCTCCAACCGGACATATCTCAACACAAGCAGGAAATCTACCTTCTCTCGTTCGTTGAATACAGAATGTACATTTTTCAACTACTCCCTTCATTCTCAATCTATTGCCCAAATAATGCATGTTCGTATTGATTTCTTCAGCTTCAATATACGGTTCTGTCCAATTAAAATGCCTTGCCCAATATGGACAAGCTGCCATGCAGTATCTACAACCGATACACCAGTTATAATCAATCACTATTATTCCGTCTGGTTCTTTCCATGTAGCTTTTGTTGGACAAACTTTAACGCATGGAGGTCTTTCACACTGTTGACATTGGATTGGAATATAGAAATAGTCTTTTTCTGGGACTTTATCTGGAGAGTAGTAATGTTCCGTTACTTCAATATCAATTCCAGCTCTCACTTCACCAAATCCTACTCTAAAATCCGCTTTAGCCTTAGTTTCTGGATTTAATTTTGCCTTCTCAACCCTTATCACTCTTATCCACTGAATTGCTGGAATCGTTGGATCATTTTTTGAACCTCTCGACTGGTTATTCTCCTTAACGCAAGCATAAACGCATCTCCTACATCCTATACATTTTTGAATGTTTAACGCATAACCCCAAACTACTCCTTCTTTCGCTGGAGTTGTTTTTATTTTTACATCAATACCATATTTCTCTTTATATTCCCTTTCAAGCCTCTCTATAACTTCTCTCTTCTCTTCTTCGCTCATTTCCTTGAAATGTTTTTGCATGAGTTCTTCAAACGAAACATCGATAACAGGAATTTTGAAAGCTAATGGCGAAAAGCCAAGCATTGCAATCTTCTTAATGAAATTTCTCCTAGAATCCTTCATCTCCTACCACTCCCCGCATACGCCATTAACAGAACGGATATCGCCACAACAGCGATGGCTATATTCCTATAATTCGCAGGTTCAAAGGAAAGTAGTTTTTCTTGAGGAGTAGGCATAGGTTCAATAGGTGAGAATTTTGGTGAATGTGGGTTATGGCAATCAACACATATAACATCCGCTATGGGATTATTTATACTCCCCACCCACCTTCCATGTATTTCTTCCTTCCATTCATTGTAAACTTGCCCATGACACTCACCACATAACTCTGGAGATTGATTAAATGGAATTAATTTCCCATTGATGAGTTTTAGATAATCTCTATCATTTAGGTTATGACAATTAAGACACCAAAATTCCCCATGTTTTAAGCTCGATGGATGCCCTTCAGCATGAATTTCCCTCTCTTCTGGGTTAGGAAGCATCTTCCCATGACAAAGATTACACCAATAACCTACATATTTTGCAAGTGCTTTTATTTCCGTGTCATTGAGATCTAATTTGATATTTGGAGGCATCTTACCAGATTTTATTACCGATATGACTTCCTCATTTATTTCTTTATTCTTGAAGTAATCGTTAACCTCCCCATGACAGCCTTGACAATACCTCATATATAATTTCTCACCAATACCCTCCCCTTTCTCTATTTTTTCTTTATAACCTTCAAATGAGAAGTTATGTTTTAAGTAATATTCCCCTCTGCTATTGAGCTTCGTATAATCTCCACTAATATGGCAGTAATCACAATTTCTACTTTCTTTTTTACCAAACTCTGGAGTTGCCAAAGTTGTATGTGGAAGGAGTATTAGAAGAGTGAAGATTGTAAATACAAGTAGCTTTTTCATGTATTCACCTCCTAATCAGGCCCTGAAATTTTGTTTATATAATTTTCTAAATTTTCTTGGTAACATCATTTAATAATAGGATTTTAAATTATTTTTATCTTTAATATTTATTAATATTTATCTATATTATAATCAGTAAGTTAAAATACCTTTTTGAATTTTATAATAAAAAGATTTAAATTCTATCCATTATAGTTGTTTTAATGCTTCAAAAACTTATTGAAAAGTCTATAGAGATATCTAAAGAAGTTAATGCAGAGAGAATTGTTTTACTTTCTGAAGAGGAAATAGAAATTGAAATTCCTGAAGGAGTTAATATTGTAGTCTCACCTGAACATTATGTTAATGTAATAAAAAATACGATAAACTTTGCAGATTCCTCAGGTTTTGTCGAAAAAATTCTCACAACTCCAGGTATATCCGAATTCCTATCTAATTATTTAAATTTAACTGGAGAGAAGGGGAGGAGTGTTGTTATATTGAATGTTGGCTCTTTAAAAGGAATCTTAATTCTTGATTCTGAGAGTAGACTTAATAAAGTTATAAGTGAATGCTCCGAAAGAGTTAGTCAAGATGTTCTCAGAGCTGTTATAGCCTTATCCCTTTCCATAGCTTATAAAGGCAGAGAGGGTAGGAGGATAGGCACAGTTTTTGTTATAGGTGATGTTGAAGAAGTGCTAAAGAGGTCCAGACAGATAGTTTTAAATCCATTTGAAGGGCATCCCGAAGAGATGAGAGATATAAAAAATCCAGAGAATTGGGAAACGATCAGAGAGTTTGCACAACTTGATGGAGCTTTTATTGTTGATTCAAACGGAATAATAATATCAGCTGGGAGATATCTCGATGTTGAAGGAGATATAAAGATAAAATCCGGACTTGGCGGTAGACATCTTGCATCAGCATCCATAACTAAGAATACAAAGGCCATAGCAGTAGTTATATCTGAGAGTGGGGGAGACATAACAATCTTTAAAGATGGGAAAGTGATCTTAGAGATTCCAGTATCATTGATGTAATTGATGTGAAGGTAACATGACCAGAATAATACTCTTTACTGGTAAAGGTGGAGTTGGGAAAACTACTATTGCTTCAGCAACAGCTTTAAAATGTAGTCAGCTCGGCTATAAAACTCTCATTATTTCTTCCGATCCAGCTCACAGCCTTTCAGATTCTTTTAACACCCAATTAAGCTATAAACCAACAAAAATTGATGAAAATTTGTATGGGATGGAAGTGAACATTGAGAAAGAGATAGAGAGACATTGGGAAGTTATCAAGAATTACTTATCAATCTTCTTTAAATCTCAAGGGATAAACGATGTGGTTGCTGAAGAGTTGGCTATCTTTCCAGGATTTGATGAGCTTGCCACTCTCCTCCATATCCTTGAATTTTACGAAAATAATAACTTTGATGTATTAATATTAGATTGTGCTCCAACTGGAGAGACTCTAAGACTTCTAAGTGTTCCTGAAGTAGCAAGGTGGTATATGAACAGATTTTTTGGAATCGAAAAAAAGTTGTTGAAGATAGTTAGACCAATAGCGGAGCCGATAATTGACCTTCCTCTCCCCAGTGATGAAGTTCTCGATAAAGTTCAAGAGTTGTATTTCAAGATTGCAAAAGTGAAAGAGATACTTGAAAGTGAGAATACAACTATAAGAATAGTTATGAACGCTGAAAAGATGGTTATAAAGGAGAGTGAGAGAGCATTCACATATCTTTCTCTTTTTGGTTATACAACAGATGCGATCATAGTGAACAAACTCTTTCCCAGAGGTGCTGGGAAATATCTTGAAAGGTGGATAGACTTACAAAAAAGATATCTTGAAGAGATTAAATCTTTCGGTTTACCCATTTTCAAGGTTAAATTTAGAGAATCGGAAGTTTACGGACAACTTTTATATGATGTTGCAGATGAACTTTACGATAAAGTTGATCCATCAGATAGATTCGTTAAAGAGAGGGCTATGAACATTTACAAGGATGGAGATAATTTTATTCTAAGTATAAAAGCTCCGAGCATAAAGAAAGAAGAGCTTAAACTTTTTAAAAGAGGAGAAGAACTTATAATCTCAACACAATATTGGAGGAGGATATTATTTCTCCCCCAAAGCTTGCTTATAAGAGATGTTGTTAGAGCAAAACTTGAAGATGGATGGCTTAAAATTTATTTTAACTAAATTTTTTGTTTTAATGTTCTACTTGCATTCTTTTTGCTTCTCTGATTTTTCTAAATCTTTTTCAAGCTCTAAACATAACATAAAGATTAATGTTTATATCAGATGTCGACTTTATTTAGAGTAGCTAAAAAAATATTAACTAACATTATAATAG
>WAJX01000257.1 GCA_015523665.1 Ferroglobus sp. | reverse complement strand
AGATGTGTATAAGAGACAGGCTGGTAGATTTTGAGCTAAACGGTTATTCAGTTAAGGGCGTGCTGGCTGTGAAGGTTGAAGATTTTCTAAAAGATAATGATATGAGCTTTAACACTAAATATGCTCTCATCTCCTTCTTCGGAATACTTATAATTGGTGTTGTGGCTTCTTATCTAAATGTTTTTAGTATGGATTTAGCCTCAGCTTTGTTCTTAGCCATTATTTTCACTGTAATCTTTAATTTTGGAGCGATAAAGCGTTATTTTGGTTTATATATAAGCAAGGAGAAGGTTGTTGAGTGTAGTGAGCTAATAAATCAAGACAGCTATACTCGTATGCTAAAAAACGCCGAGATTAAGCATGTAATTGGAGATTACAACAAGCTTATGAGGGCATACATTAAAGAAAAGATCACTCAACCGAGAAAAGTCATTTCTGAGTTGTTAGGTGTTATAAAAGAAGTAAAAGAAGTAAAGGAGGTAAGGGAGGTAAAAGAGGATGAGTAGGGTGAAGTTGAAGGATAAGGATACGATAGATCAGTTAAAACGCTTCATAAGTTTTAGATTGGGGAAAAAGCTTGGAATTGGAACTTTAGTTTTTGATCCTATTGGAGACAGACTGATATTCTTGTTAGATGTAGCAGAGAAAGAATTTGGAAAGGAGGCAAGAGAACAGCTTTTAGAGTTTTTAGCATCTTATCACAAAGCGAGGGTGATTAAAACTTTGCAGAGTGAGGCTATAAAACAAAAACTTTGGATTGCTGCAAGTGATTTGAGTAAAGATGAAGAGGAGGATGATTTAAGCTTATTCGATAGTGAGGGGGGAGATTATGAGTAAACTTTACAGCTTGATAAATTCAGCAATAGAGAACGATGGATTTCTGTTTATTGGAATTCTGGGAGATAAGGGGCTTGGTAAGACTGTTCTTGGCATGAATTTGACATACGATATTCTGAAAGATTGGGAGGCTGTTTTGAGACACATCATATTTACAATTACGGATTACGGCAATATCTCCACAAGGCATGATCTAATTAGACATGAGGATGGAAGAGTTAAGGTTTTGTTATGGGATGATTTTGCTTTACATACCTCAAGTTATGGTTTTACTAAGAAGGGAGAAAGAGATCAACTTATTGACTTCATAGAAGACTTTGAAGTAGTTAGGGAAGAAGTAGCAGTTTTGATAGTTACTGCAGCGACATGGGAGATGATTCCCCCAAAACTAAGAGATACTGCTCACGTTTTCATACAGATGAAAAAGAGAGGAGTTGGAGAAGTATGGGTTAAGCAGAGAGGCTGGTTATTTCTACGCAGGGAGTATAAGAAAATAGGTGAGATTGAAAGCCATAAGATCCCAGATGAAATATACACCAAATACAGGGAGATGAAACGAAAAGCGAAGAGGGTAAAAGAAAAGATGGCAATAATAAAGCAAAAAGAAAGAGCAGAGAAATTGGCTTTTGATTTAACTCCAGAAGAATGGGAAGATCGAGAGCTTTTAACAGCTTATGGCATTTTAGATATGCACGGAAATCTCACGGAATTCGGTAAGCTTGTTAAAAAGTATATGGAACATAAAGATGTTGATGAGAGTAGTGTATGTAAGTTGTATGTGCGTGGAGTGGGATTATCCCATCTCGTTGAAAGGGATCCTGTAAGGATTGATGGTAAGGGTAGAGTTACGATTCCGTTTAGTTTAAGGAGAAAATATGGAATTGAACGAAAAGATTCTTTTTTGTGGCTTGATTTTGATAATTTTGTGGTTGGTGTTCCAGATGAGCAGTTTGAAGAGTTTGTGAACTTCTTTTTCAGGAAAGAAGAGGTAAAAGAGGAAGGTGTTGAACATGGCAAATCTGCTTGATACTTCTCCTTTACTAATTTTGTTGGCTTTGGCTGTAATTTCTTGGTTTACGGGAAGTAGAGTTGTTAGGCTTATCACTCTGCTGTTCTTCTTCGTTTATCCTTTGCTTCAGGGGAAAACAACTATACAGGGATTAAGCTTAGATCAAGTCATAGATTTCGTTTTGAATACTATAAGTTATTGGTTGAATGAAGCGTTTAGCTCGTTTATCGATTACTTAAAACAAAAACTCAATTTTTTATAAAAGAACATTTTACTTTCAACATACAGCTAAAATTTATATTTTGAATTAAAGTTTCTTTTCAGGTGGTGGAATGGATTACCG
>WAJX01000256.1 GCA_015523665.1 Ferroglobus sp. | reverse complement strand
TTATCAACTTTGTTTTATTGAAAATTTCCTTAAATTTTTCTATAAAACTATTTATGTGAATATATTCACTATTTTTAATTTTTTCCATTGAATTTATTTTTTAGCTCTTTTTTTATCTCTATGATAAACTCTTTTTGATGATTCACTAACTTTAATTGGGATAGTTAAAGTTCTCACCACATTTGATCTTACTCTTTCTTCCATATCTGAATAAAGTTCAAAAGCTTCTTTTTTATATTCAATTAGAGGGTCTCTTTGTCCATAAGCTCTTAATTGAATACCTTCTTTTAAATGATCCATAATATGTAAATGATCTTTCCATTGATTATCTATTTCTCTCAATAAGATGTATTTTTCAAACTTATTGAATTCTCCTTCCCCTCTAAAAGTATCATAGATTTTCATATTTTCCTGATATCTATTAACTAAATCGTTATAAATTTTTTCAATTAATTCTTCTCTATCTATCTGTGTGCATTCTTCAACTGTTAAATTAAAATCATAATGGAGTTGATATTTTAAATTGGCTTTAAGAGCTTCCATATCCCAATATTCAGGATGTTTTTTAGGTGGAGCAAAATCATCAAAAATCAATTCAATTTCAGTTCTTATCATATCTAAAATTATTTCGGTAACTGATTCACTTTCTAATACTTCTCTTCTGAACTTATATACTTCTTCTCTTTGAGTATTCATTACATTATCGTATTCTAACAGATATTTTCTAATTCCAAAGTTATTGGCTTCAACTTTTTTTTGAGCTCTTTCAATTGTTCTTGAAACCAATTTATGTTCAATAGGTTGGTCGGGTTTCATTCCTATTTTCGCCATAAGATTTTTAATTCTATCGCCACCAAAAAGTCTAACAAGATCATCCTCTAATGAAACATAGAATCTAGATGAGCCAGGGTCTCCCTGTCTTCCTGAACGGCCTCTCAACTGGTCATCAATTCTCCTTGCCTCGTGTCTTTCCGTTCCAATAATATGTAATCCACAAGGAACATTCTCGAAACATTCGTCAAATTTTCCCTCTTCTTTTTCTTTTTCTTTAATACAACCCTTACAACTTGGTTTTTTACATCCAATACAACAAATTACATTACCAAGTTCATCTCTGGGACATTTTATAACTCCGGGGCCAAGTACAATATCAGTTCCTCTACCTGCCATATTAGTAGAAATAGTTACTGACCCTGCTTGACCGGCTCTTGCTATTATTTCTGCTTCTTTTGCGTGATTTTTTGCATTGAGGACTTGACAAGGTATACCTCGTCTTCTCAACATAGCAGCCAATTTTTCTGAATTTTCAACTGAAATAGTTCCTACAAGTACTGGTCTTTTCTGTTTATAAAGTTGCTCAATTTCCCTGACTACTGCTTTAAATTTTTCTTCTGCTGTCAAATATATAACATCTGGATAGTCCACTCTTATCATAGGTCTATTTGTTGGTATCTCAACAACTTTTAATTTGTAAATTTGATAAAACTCTTCTGCTTCAGACATAGCAGTTCCAGTCATACCAGCTAACTTTTTGTACATTCTAAAATAATTCTGAAAGGTAATAGTAGCAAGAGTTTGATTTTCATTTGCTATTTTAACTCCCTCTTTTGCCTCTATTGCTTGATGTAAACCATCACTATAACGCCTACCATACATTAACCTCCCAGTAAACTCATCCACGATAATAATCTGACCATCCTTTACTATGTAATCTCTATCTCTTTTAAATAGAGAATGAGCTTTTAATGCTTGATTTATGTGATGCAATAATTCACTGTTTTCGGGTTCATATAAATTCTTTATTTCAAAGTATTGCTCAGCTTTCTTCATTCCTGCTTCAGTCAGTACAACTGCATTTGATTTCTCATCTACATTATAATCAATACCTCTTTTCAATCTACTTACAAATCTATTTACCTTATAATATTTATCAGTGGACTCCTCTGTTGGTCCAGAAATTATCAGAGGAGTTCTTGCCTCATCAATTAAAATACTATCTATTTCATCTATGATTGCATAATTATGACCTCTTTGGACAAAATGAGTTAAAGAAATTTTCATATTATCTCTTAAATAGTCAAAACCAAATTCATTGTTAGTTCCATAAGTTATATCTGCACGATAAGCCATCCATCGCTCATCTTCTTCCATATCATGTATTATTGAACGAACTGTTAGACCTAAAAATTTATAAATTGGTCCCATCCAATTAGTGTCTCTTTGAGCAAGATAATCATTTACAGTAACAATGTGTACCCCTTTACCTGTTAAACCATTTAAATAAGCTGGTAAAGTAGCGACTAAAGTTTTACCCTCTCCAGTCTTCATTTCTGCAATTTTTCCTTGGTGTAATACCACACCACCTATTAACTGAACATCAAAATGTCTCATTAATAGAACTCTTCTTGCAACTTCACGGACTAAAGCGAAAGCTTCAATTAAAATCTCATCTAACCTAGCCTTCTCATCCTCTTCATCAACTGCTTTAGAAATGTATTCCTTAAATTTATAGGTTTTCTTTTTTAAATCTTTATCAGTGAGACGCCTGTAATAAGGCTCTAATTTATTTATCTCTTTAACGATTGTTTTATTTACTCTTTTAACAGCCCGTTGAGAAGCTGTCCCAAATATCTTCTCTAATATTCCTGTTAACATACTTCTCTCTCTTCCTTTTTTTCACATCTATTAATC
>WAJX01000255.1 GCA_015523665.1 Ferroglobus sp. | reverse complement strand
TCATTACTAACCTCCTCCTGATGTCTTTCAGGGAAGGTTAGTAAATGCTTCAAGGTAATTTCAAATCGGTAACACCCTCTCTGTTTCATTTTATCTTTTTATTTTAATAAGTTAGCCAATTGTGTCTGAATTTATTTCGGACAGCAGTGAAATCCATTAAAAGATTATTTAAAACTTTATTTATGTAACCCAGTAATATGGATGCGTTTCTTTTTTAAAAATCTTTAAAGCTGTCAGAATAAGGAGGATTGCTTCAAAAATTTTATTCTTTTCTATTAGTCTTGCTGCTTGCTCTAAATTATTCTTAGCCCATTGTTCATTGATTGAATTTGTTTTCATATTTTAAATCCTCTTGTAATTTTTGTAATTGATTTTTTCAAAATCTATAAATTTTTTCTCTTAATTAAATTACAGAAAAAATTGAATTTAAAGGAGGTCAGCCATGCAAGGGATACAGAAAATCTTTGTCTATATTATAGCATTTATATTTGCTTTGTTTGCACTGATTTTGTTTGCTTCTTTCTTAGCCTCAGGGGTTGATGCGGTTCGTCTTACAAAGATGCTTTTTATAGGGGTCCTTTTTGTACTGCTCCTGCTTCTTGTTGTGCTTGCTTTAAAAAGTATTGTTATTACAGACCACAAGGGGCTGTTCTTAGGAATAATGGGCATCATTATAATCGGGCTTATAGTTGTATTTCTTAACAGAACTCTCCAGTTTACTGGCAGTAGCATTTTTAGCTTCGGCATTGTAAGCCCTCAAGATAACATTGGTTTTTGGGGCATCATTGCCTTTATGCAGGTGATACCCCTTAAGTACCTCCAGCGGAATAAGCCATGGATGGATAAGGTGGTCTTTATTATTGCATCAGAGCTAGTAATACTGTTAATGGCATGGGTCTTTGGGGGTATCCTTACTGAGTCTATTAATAGAATAAGATACTAACCTTGAGGAGGTGAATTATGAAAAAAATTCTTTATTTTTTAGTGACATTAGTCTTCTTAACCTGTCTTCCCCCTGCTCATGTTACTGCACAGGATCCTCTTAGACAGGGTAACATTGTATCTCAATATTTAGATAATAATTTTAAAGATGACAGTATATCTGAAAGCTTAGATCACTTTGGTCTCGGGCTTGTAATGCTTTCTATAGGTGCTTTTATCATGGCAGCATCTCTGCACTTTCTCTTTGAATTCAAGGAGGATCTCAAAGATGAAATACTATCACTCGAAAAGGAGGTTGAGAAAATAGAGGTGATTAGAAGGGCTAATTATGAGACAGTTCCTTCATCGGTAGAGGTAATAAGCAATATTGATGACCAGTTAGAAGCACATGTGAGTAATACACCATATGAGGAGGCATTCGATTATTTACTGAAGGAGGTAAGTTAAATGTATGATTTCTTTTCATATTTAAAAGGGCTTAACATTCGTTTGAAGATTCTTTTCTTGCGTCTATACAAAAATATTCGAAATGGCAAAAGCGATGAGGATATCTATGAACAGATTACTACTTTAGCAGAAGAACTTTATAAGGAAAGAAAGATATCTTTAAGTGAAAAATATGGAAAACTCTTAAAAAATGTGGTTCCAATAATGCCTCCTGGTAGTGTTTATACTGTGGATCTTGATAAGCTTTATGAAAAGGCAGAAAAGAAAAAGAAAATTGCTGAGCTGAAATCGATACTTAATAGGGTGCCTTCTTTAAAGCCCAAGTATCTATATCTTACTTTCACTATTATGTTAGTGAGTTTCATGGCAAATGTATATTTTATCAATTCAACACTTGGAGACTGGCTCTCAGGACAGGAAGGTGTTTCGATACTTGTGAATTTTTTAATTGCACTTTTAATTACAGTTGCAGAATATGTCGCTCCTTTTGCTTTTTTACTATTAATAAAAGATGAAGGCAAAAGGGTTATGGTCGCAAAATACCTTGGAATGGCAGGAGCTGTGGTAGCCATTGTAGGACTTCTGATAATTATACTTTCCCGAGGTGAAATAGTTAGTAATCTGATGAATAACACTGGCTCAGTTGGAGGAGTTTTATATTAACAAAGAAAGGAGGTAGCAATGAAAATCAGAGAGGTTGACAGGATAGCGGCATCAATCCTCGTGGATGAAGCCATCAAAAAGGCTGCAGAAGAAGGAAGAAAGCTTGTGACACTTGCAAAAACACTAGAGGATTCAAAAACAATTGGATATCCACCCGATTTAATAGATAGGTATCTGGATATAGTCGATCTAAGGTTCAAGTATCTTTTCTTAATAGTGACAACCTATGTTGAGTTCCTCGATGACATAGAAAAAC
>WAJX01000254.1 GCA_015523665.1 Ferroglobus sp. | reverse complement strand
GCCTCTCAGCATTCATTATCAATTCAACTGCCCTTTTGATCTGTTTTGGATGGCCAGAGTATCTGGGCTTATACCCCTTTATCTCAACTTTTTCAGGATAATCAAACTCTACATCAGCTATAGCGATATCCTTTGGAATGTCAACCAAAACTGGCCCTGGTCTGCCTGTTGAAGCTACGTAATAAGCTTTTTTAATTGTCTCTAACAACTCTCTCTCATTTGTAATTAGAAAATTATGTTTAGTTATGGGCATGGTTATCCCAGTTATATCTGCTTCTTGAAATGCATCATTGCCTATCAACAATCTTGGCACTTGTCCTGTTATGATTACAACTGGGGAAGAATCTTTATATGCTGTCACTATTCCAGTAACTGTATTTGTCGCTCCAGGTCCAGAAGTAGTAAACGCTGTTCCAGTTTTCCCGCTTGCTCTTGCATAACCATCAGCTGCATGAACTGCTGCTTGCTCGTGACGAGTTAAGATATGCTTAATATTGGAATCGTATAAAGCATCATAAATATCTATAATATATCCTCCAGGAACACCGAATATGTGTTTTATTCCTTCCACTTCTAAAGCTTTTATGACCGCATCAGCACCTCTCATGTCTATCCAGCTCCATCTTCATCATCATTTAAACATTTAACTTCAATTTTTGCTAATTTCAACTTTCCTTTTTTAAATTTTGCAAAGTTATTGCGTTATACTGAGCAGATTTTTTATAATTTTGGTTTTGGGCAATCTACTTTCTCCTCTTTAAATTTTATTATTCTTCTTACCTCTTTTAAATGATAAAATTTAAATATGATAAATTATTAATCACGTCTATGGTAGATGTGTTTTCGGTATTAGCGGTTTTAGCTTTGTATGCAGCAGCTGCTGGAGGCTTTATACCAGTGGGCATGCATTTGCTGGGCAGAGGAAAACCAGAAGAAGTAGGAGCAAACACATTCTTTCTAGGGGTGTTCCAGTTTTTAGTAGTGATATTTCTGTTTTGGATGAGCATAGCTCAGAACAGCGGAGTTATAGCAGGAGTAGCGTTTAATGTAGCAGTACTATCATTCATTTGGCTGACATTAGGACTTACATGGATGAAGGGTTGGGGACTTCAACCTTTAGGATACCACTTGTTAATTTCAACAATAATATTCTTAGTTCTCGCCGCTTGGTACTATACATTACCAGCGTACAGCCTACTAATTATGAACGTGACATATGCGATAACAGTATTCTCAATCTACCTATTGATTATCGGAAAGATTACTAATGCAAAGATTCCAGCATTCTTCTTGCTGTTCTTTGGTATAGTTACAGTGCTCATACCAGCAATCGCTCTGATGTTTACAAAACTTCCATAAAGCAATAGTAAAATAAAAATTAAATTTATTTTAATTTTTTATTTTATATTTATAAATTTTAATGTTTGAACGTTATTTAGACTCTGGGAGTTTAAGGACTCCTCCTCCGTGCTTCTTTACACCTTCGTAGTATAGTTTAGTTAACTCTTCTACTTGATTCAAAAATTCTTCAATCCCGAGTTTCTTAATCAATACAAGATTATATACTTTCGAATTGTGTGGTCTTGGAGATTTCACATAAGGTGCGAGTTTTATGCAAGGAAATTCATCACACTCACTACAAAACTCGACGTTTTTTGACTCTGCACAAACATAAGTTGGACATGGCCTTGTCCATGCCATTACTATGCCTTTAGATGGTCGGCAACCAGCGCATTTTACTTTTTCTATTGGTAAATTAAACTTCTCAGATAGCTCTTTTGCTAAAGCTTCATCAAATTGTGCCTTATAAGCTGGACACCCAGGACAATAAATCCCACATGGTGCTACCATTTCACGTTTATCCATAATGATTTTTAGATTGTTTTTTTATATTGTTTTCGGTAATAGTATAAAATTCTGAAAAAGCGAATATGTATAAGTAAAAACTCAGGAATAGTTAAGTAAATAAAAGTTTTTGGTATTTTAAAGCCATTGGTGATCAGTTATGGAGATAGAAAGTTTATTAAAAGAAAAAAGAATATTTTATCCATCAAACAAAATTATCGAAAATTCGAATATAAAGAAGTTTATGGATAAACACGGAATCTCTAGCTATGATGAATTACTTAAAAAAGCTAAGGATCTAGAATGGTTTTGGAATGAGATGGCTAAGGAAGTTGGAATAGAATGGTTCAAAGAGCCAGAAAAAATTCTTGAATGGAATCCACCTCATGCTAAATGGTTTGTGGGAGCTAAGTACAATATCGTATATGATGCAGTTGATAAACAGTTTAAGTTGAGAAAGAATAAGCTTGCATACATTTGGGAAGGAGAACCTGGAGAGGTTAGGAAAATAACTTATGGAGAGTTGTATAAAGAGGTTAACAAACTTGCGAATGCTTTAAAGGAGTTTGGAATTAGTAAAGGTGATAGGGTAACTATATGGTTGCCGATGATACCAGAATTGCCAATTGCAATGCTAGCGTGTGCAAAGATCGGTGCAATACATTCTGTTGTATTCTCTGGATTTAGTGAAAAAGCATTATTGGAAAGAATAAAAGATGCGGAATCGAGAATACTTATAACAGCGGATGGATATTACAGAGGTGGAAATATTGTAGAGCTTAAAAATAGGGCTGATATGATTTTAAAAGATGCTCATAGTATTGAGAAGGTGATTGTTTATAGGAGATGTGATAACCAGATAAAAATGAAGGAGGGGAGAGATTATTGGTGGGATGAGATAGTTGCAGAGCAACCCAAACGATGTAAAACTGAAATTATGGACTCTAACGATACTCTCTTCATCCTTTATACTTCTGGAACTACTGGAAAGCCTAAGGGGGTTATTCATGTTCATGGAGGCTATGCTGTCGGAGTAGCTTCTACACTTAAGTTTATATTTGATATAAAGGAAGAAGATGTGTGGTGGTGTACAGCTGACATAGGTTGGATTACTGGGCATAGTTATACAGTCTATGCTCCTTTGATATTAGGAGCAACATCAGTTATGTACGAAGGAGCACCATTATATCCAAAACCAGATAGATGGTGGGAGATAATTGAGAAGTATGATGTGAGCATACTCTATACAGCTCCAACAGCTATAAGAATGTTTATGCGCTTAGGAGAGGAGTGGGTTAAAAAACACGATTTAAGCAGTCTTAGATTACTTGGAACAGTTGGAGAACCAATAAATCCAGAAGCATGGATTTGGTATTATAAATATGTTGGAAATGAGAGATGTCCAATAATGGATACATGGTGGCAAACAGAAACCGGTATGCAGATGATCTCCCCACTTCCTATAACTCCTTTAAAACCCGGTTCAGCTACAAAACCTTTTCCTGGAATAGAAGCTGACGTATTTGACTCTAATGGCAATTCATTGTATGGGAAAGATATTGGAGGAAATTTGATTATCAAAAGCCCTTGGCCAGCAATGCTCAAAGGACTTTGGAGAGCTGAGGAGAGATACATCAAAACCTATTGGAGTACTTTTAAAGATGTGTATTTTACTGGTGATGCTGCAAGAATTGATAAGGAAGGTTACTTCTGGATTCAAGGGAGACTTGATGATGTGCTTAATGTTGCTGGACATAGAATTGGAAATGCTGAAGTAGAATCGGCATTAATAAGTCATCCAGCTGTTAGTGAAGCTGCTGTAGTTGGAAAACCTCATGAAGTAAAAGGAGAGGTTATAGTTGCTTTTGTTGTGCTTAAAGAAGGATATACTCCATCAGAACAACTTAAAGAGGAGTTAAGAGAACATATAGCTAAGGAAATAGGAAAAATAGCTCGTCCTGATGAGATATACTTTGTGGACGATTTGCCAAAGACTAGAAGTGGAAAGATAATGCGTAGAGTTTGCAGAGCTATTGTGCTTAATCAGCCATTGGGAGATATTTCTACACTTGCAAATCCAGAGGCAGTTGAGATTGTTAAGAGAGCGATAGAGTAATAGAGTGATAGAAGTGATTGAATGTTGAATTAATGTGAATAGCAGACAAATACAAAAAGTTTTTAAAATTATTTAAAATTTCAAATTAGCGGAGGAGGTGATTGTTTGATCAACGATGCAATAGATGAGCTAAAGAACGAGATAGGTGAAGATAATGTTCTCACATCAATGTTCGAAAGAGTTCCGCGTGCTATGGCTCATTGCATTTTTCCAATGCATAAATGGAGGGATCATATACCAGATGCGGTTGTAACTCCTGAATCAACAGAGGATGTAGTTAAGATTGTAAAGATTGCAAATAAATATAAAATACCTCTAGTTCCGAGGAGTGGGGGGAGCGGATTAGCTGATGGAGCTTTGCCATTAAAAAGAGGGATAGTTGTCGATTTATTAAAGATGAATAGGATTATTGAGATTGACTTGGATAATTACACAGCTACTGTAGAGGCTGGAATTAGTTTAGATGAGTTGGGAAGAGAACTTATAAAATACGGTTACGTTTATCCAGACTATCCAGCATCAAGACATGCAGCTTTTGTTTGTGCCAGAATAGCAACTAATGGTTGGTCATATCTTTCTGGTTATTATGGTCACACAGAGGATCTAATCTTGAGTTTTGAAGTTGTGCTTCCTACAGGAGAGGTAGCACATATAGGTGGTGGAACTGGGGGTAAGATTAGAAAATCTTCTAGCGGTTATAACTTGAAATCACTTTTTCTAGGCTCTCAAGGAACACTAGGGATTATAACTAAAGCTACAGTAGAGATTTTCCCAGCTCCAGAAGTGGAATATCCAGCTTATTGGGGTTTTAGGAGATTTGAGGATGCTTATAAAGCTCTGGGTATGCTTCAAAAATCTGGAGTTTCATGTGCTGGAGGTTGGGGTCTTTTTGATGAGAAAAGAGTAGAGTTTTATAGGAGAGATTTGGATTTTTATATCGATTTATCTGAAGATATAAAAGTTGTTGTGTTCTGGTGGCTTTATGGAAATGAAGATGAGGTAGAGGTAGCTAGAAAAAGGCTTTTTAAGATCTGTGAAGAAGCTAATGGAACTTTTTTTGGAGAGGAGGTATCGCAAAAAGCTTGGGCAGCTAGACATGAAACTTCAGTCCCTCCAGTGCATGGAAGAAAAGATGGAAATGTTGTGCCTATGGTATGGGTTATGGAAGATCCAGCTGTAAATTATACTGAAATCCCAGAATTAAGGTTGAAGTGGCATAATATAATAGAGAAATACGGTTTTGATGATTGGGGTTTAATATTTGTGTCAAATAGAAGATCGAAACGAGGAGAATATCTTGCTGGTATTATGATAGGTGTCGATGAGACAGAATTTCTTGAAAATGAAAGTAGATGGGAAGATTATGTATCTTGTAGGAGAGATCTTTTAAATGCAGCGTTAGATGCCGGAGGAAGTTTGTCGGCTGGACATGGGGCTGTGGAGAAAGGTAAGGTTGAACTGATTAGAAGGGAGTTTGGGGATGAGACATTTAAGTTGATGTTAAGGATAAAGAAGTTACTTGATCCGAATAATATAATGAATCCTGGGAAATATTTGCTTGATTTGGCATATGGAGGGGATTTAATTGAGTGATGGAGATATGTTGTTACATACAGACCATCCCAGAATATGTATGGAATGTAGATGTCACTATTGTAGAGAGGGTTGTACGCAGTATATAGAAACTAGGGATTCAGCATATACAGCTTATGGGATGTATGTTTTAGCATTTGCTTGCAGAATTGGGTTAATTGAACCTACAAAAGAGCTTGCCGAATATTATCAATACTGCACAACTTGTGGATTATGCAAATACAGATGTACTGTTTCTCTGCTTGGTACTTTTTATAGGAAGATATTGGATATTCCTAGGCACGTTTCAGAAATCAGAGCATATTTTATCGAGAGAGGCTTAGCTCCAACTCAAGCTGCAAGACTCCTTGAGAATCTCAGGAAATATAACAACCCTCAAGGAGTTTCAAGACCGTTGATAAGTGATATAAATTCTGGTTCTAATTCTCCTAATTCTAAAGTGAAAGATGCTTTGCAGGAAAAAACAGAGATCTTGTTTTATATGGGCGATTCAGCTTATGATCAGAGAAATTCAAAGGCTTTAGAATCTGCCATTAACATACTGAAAAATGCTGGAGTAAACTTTGGGATATTGAAGAATGAACCTAACAGTGGAGATTTAGCATTAAGACTCGGAGAACTCGGACTCTTTGAGATGTTTAAAGAAAAGAATTTGGAAATACTTGAAAGATTTGATAGGGTTATAACATTTTCTCCTCACGATTTTCACACTTTTAAGAATGATTATGGTTTGGACAATATAATCCATATCTCAGTCTTTCTTAAGGAGTTAATAGATGATGGAAAAATAAAATTAAGGAGAATTAATGAGAGAGTAATTTACAAAGACCCCTGTTATTTGGGAAGGCATAATGGTATATTTGATGAACCCAGAGATGTAGTATCCTCTGTTATGGAGTTGGAAGAATTCTATGCAAACAGATATATGGCAATATGCTGTGGAGGAGGAAGTGGACACGCTTGGATGGACTTAGAGAAGAGAGATAGAGTTTCAAAACTCCTGGCTAAGGAAGTGGGAGAAAAAGGTGTGGACACTGTTATCACAGCTTGTCCTATATGCACAACAATGCTTGAAGGCGAAAATCTGAAAACATTAAATATAGTTGAAGTTGTGGAAAAGGGCATGGAGGTGTAAAATTTGAAAGAACGCCTAAAAGAAATCGACTCAAGGTTTATGAACGTTATAAAAAAAGACGATATATCTGAGGATGAACTACAACGTTTAATTGAGTTTAAATCAACACTTCTGAGTGATGAATGTCCATGGGCTCAAAATGTAGTTGCAAAGAGATTTTTACGAAGTAAGGGACAATAGATGCTTGGAGAAATTCTTTCAGTTTTAGCTGCATCAATTTTTGCTGGAGGTATAGTGCTAGTCAGGTATGGATTGGAAAAAGTTGATTATATATCTGCAACGGTGATAATCAGTTTTTTTGGTTTTACATTCTTCACCATAATAAATTTGATTAAAATTATCGTTTATCCACAGTTCTACTGGAATTTTTATGGTATCTTCTTCTTCTTTATTGCTGGAGTCTTTTCTCCAGCGTTGGTTAGATTGTTATACTATAAAGGAATAGAACATCTCGGAACATCTATAAATGCATCAGCTTTTGCTTCGTGGCCTTTGTTCGCTTCGGTTCTTTCTATTATAGTTTTTTCAAAATTTGCGAGTATAGGGACGTATATTGGTGGAGTAATCATTGTTATAGGAGTTATCTTGCTAAATATGAGTCTTAAAGAAGAGAGGATTGCAAGAGATTTGACATACAATGACCTCATATTCCCATTTTTGGCATCAATTTTAACTGGTTCTGCCGTAGTTTTAAGAAAAATGGGGTTAAACGCTTTATCGGATCCATTTTTAGGTGTTTGGATAGGTTATCTAGCTGCGACGCTTGTTAGTTTAATTTTAACAAAAATCTCTCAGAGTGCTAGAGAGGTTATTAGAGAGAGAAGAGCTTTTAAGACACTTCTTCCTGCTGGACTATGCTTGGCATTGGGATGGATAACTTTTTTTTATGCACTCCAATATGGAGATCCAGCAACAGTTTCTGCATTAACGAACTCTGAAGCTCTTTTTATAATATTGTATAGTAAATTGTTTTTGAAGGGTTTGGAGACTGTTACTTTCAATATTTTTATAAGTGCGTTAATTATCGTTACTGGTGCTTCGATCATATTTGTCATGTAATAAATTTGTCATGTAATATAATAATATAAATAATAAAAATAAATTTTGAATTATATATTAAAAATGGGAATAATTAAAGTTTAATAGAGGTTATATAAAATCAAAATTATGGTAGTTATGGATGGTGGAAGAGTTATAGCAAAATTTCTTAAAGAACTTGGAGTTGAGTATGTTTTTGGACTTGCTGGGTCTCATATAAATCCGATATATGACGGCTGTTATGAAGAAGATATTGCTATTATTGGCACCCGTCACGAACAAGCAGCAGCATTCATGGCAGATATCTATGCTAGATTGAGTAGATCTTTAGGAGTGTGCTTAGTAACTGCTGGTCCGGGTTTTACAAATGCGTTAACTGGAGTTGCTCAGGCTTATTTGGCAAGATCTCCAGTGTTGCTGATAAGCGGACGTAGTGAATTAATTAATTTAAACAAAGGAGCCCTACAAGAATTGGATCAGGAAAACTTTGCAAAATCTATAACTGCATACTCTGAGATGGTTATAGATCCTAATAGGATTAACGATTATCTCATTGAGGCTGTGAAACATGCATTAATTCAACAGAAACCCGTTCATTTATCTATACCAATAGATGTTCTTGCTAAAAGAATTGAAGGAGAAATAAAGGTTCCGAAAATTACAATAGCGAATACAAAATTAAACAGGGATTTATTGGAGAGGATATTAAATATTTTAAAGAATGCTAAGAGACCTATTGTTATTGCTGGTGGAGGAGTGTGGAAGAGTTTTGCTGAAGAGGAACTGATCAACTTCGTAGAAACAACTCAAATGCCGGTTTTCACACATGAAGATGCTAGAGGAGTTATATCCGATGAACATGAATTGTGTTTTGGAGATTCAAGTTCGGCTGTAAATCCAATAGCCAGTAAAATAATTGATGCTGATGTAATTTTAGCTATTGGAGTTAATTTCGATTTTAGATTAGGATTTGGAGCTAAACTTAGAGGGAAAGTCATTCACGTTTCTAGTCTTTATGACAATCTTTGGAGAAATTTAATGCCTGAAATTGGCGTAGTTGCTAATGAGAAAGACTTTATTATGCAATTAGCTGAAATAGCTAGTAAAAAGGATTTTGTTGTCAGAGAAAATTGGATTGAGGAGCTAAAGAATTTTAGAGATAAAAAAGCAGAAGATGCTGATATTGGAGGTAAATTGCATCCTCTCATCGTTATGAAGGAGATAGCTAAGATATTGGATAAAAATACAACGGTTATAGTAGACGGAGGAGATGCATCTGTATGGTGTAGAATGACTGTAAAAGCTATAAAACCATTACAACTGGTATTATGGGGCCCTTTTAGAGCTCTGGGTCATGGAATACCATCAGCCATATCTGCTAAACTTGTAAGAAAATCCGACAACGTTTTTACTATAACTGGTGATGGATCTGCTGGATTTAATATAATGGAATTTGAAACAGCGGTTAGGTATTCAATTCCGTTTATATGTGTCATACTAAACGACTCTGCATGGGGAATGATATACCATGATCAGAAAGAGATACATGGAAGAGAAGTTGCCACTTTATTGAGTAAGGCGAGATATGATGAGGTTGCAGAAGCATTAGGTGGAAGAGGAGAATACATCCAAGATGAAAATGATATAATCCCTTCAATAAAGAGGGCTATCAACTCTAAACAACCATTCTGTTTAAATATAGAGGTCGAAAGAATTGCAAGTCCAGTTTCTAAACAATACATTGAATGGAGGAAAAGTCTTGGTTAATCTTTTTAGTCTCAGACAATCATCAAGATCTGTATGAAAGTGACTGGTGTATTTTTTCATGAGATTTTTAGTTCTGAACCAGGGCCAGTAATAGGAAATAAATTCAGTAATTTTCCAAAAGTTATGAATGCTGAATTAGAACTGCCGAATGTTAGGTTGTTTAAGCCAAAAGAAGTGGACGAGGAATTGTTGTTGGAAGTGCACACCCCAGATTATTTGGAGAATGTAAAAAATGCTTGGTATTATAGAAGGGCGAGATATTCTATAGGTGGTGTTATAGATGCAGCAGAAAAAATTTGGAATAAAGAGATTTATAATGCCTTAGTTTTTAACTCTGCTGCTGGACATCACGCTGGACCTAGTTATGGTTGGGGTGGAACATATCTATCCTGCACCGGACCAGCTATAAGATATATGCGTAAAAAATATAATTTAAATAGATTTGTAATACTGGATACAGATAGACATCATGGAGATGGGACTAGAGCAATATTTGAGCGTGATCCAGATGTATTGCATATCTGTTTCTGCAATACAGATTATATCAGTGATGATGAAACTAAAGTAGACATCGATGTAGGATGGAGTATAAGTGACAATGAATATTTAAGTCTCGTTGAAGAAGAATTTAAAAGAATTAAAAAATTTAAACCAACGTTCATCTTCCACAACTTTGGGCATGATACCTGTCAAGGCGACTATGGCGATTTGGGATTAACCAAGGATTTCTACATAGAATTAGCAAAAATTGTGAAATCTTTAGCCGATGAGGTTTGCGATGGTAGGTACATTATAATAACTCATGGAGGATCGCGCAGAGATGTTGCTGAATACATATTTCCACGTATAATAAGAGTTTTATCAGATAACTTTTGATTAAGGCATTTTTTCTTGCATTAAGAATTTTTCAAGTGTCTTTAACTCTTCTACCATTCTTTCATATTTTTTCTTTATTCTATGGCGCATTACCCTTATACAACATTTCCAATCTAAATCTCCTCTATTCTTCTTCTCCATAACTTCTAACAGATTTCTAGCATCCTTTTTTACAGCCCACTTCTCATAAAAGGCAAACTCTGATATACTTCCGTCAACTACTTTAAGCCAATCTTCAATGAATTCTCTCTCCTTTTTTGACAAACACATATTCTCCACCGCTACAATTTTTTATAACGTTATATTAACAAAATAGCAAATTAAATATATAAGCATTTGTAATGTTAGATTATGAAAATCAAATGGCCAAAGAGGATAGCACACTTTGAACAACCAAGGCAATGGGAAAGCATGAGAATTGCAAAAGAATTAGAAGCAAAAGGTATGAAAATGCTACATTTCGAAGAAGGAGATTTTACTGGGTATAGAACTCCTGATGTTATCGCAGAAGCCGCTATTAAAGCTATAAAGGAAGGATACACAAAATACGTTCCAGGCCCAGGATTGCCAGAACTGAGAGAGGCTATTGCTGAGGAAATGGAGAGGAGAGGTAGACCTACAGATCCAGAAGAGGTTATTGTAACTTCTGGAGCAAAGTTTGCTTTAACTTGCGCTTTGCTAACGATAATAGATGAGGGTGATGAAGTAATTTTTCCCAATCCGGGATATCCTCCTGATGAGTTCTGGATCAAATATGTTGGAGGAAAACCAGTATATGCTCCGCTAACCAGACCAGACTTTCAATGGGATATCGATGCTTTACAAGAGCTAGTTACAGATAGAACAAAGATGATAATAGTCAATACTCCCCAAAGACCAAACGGCATGGTTGTTAAGAATGTTAAAGAAATAGCAGAGGTAGCTATAGATAACGATATCCTTGTACTTTCAGACGAGATATTCAGTAAAATGGTCTATCCACCAAATAAGCATGTGAGCATAGCATCTGTTCCAGGAATGGAAGATCGAACGATAGTTGTTGATACATTCTCTAAACCATATATAATGACGGGTTGGAGAATAGGTTGGGCTGTCGCTCCTAAGGAGATAATTGAGAAGATGTCTATATTCCTACAAAACTCCATAACAAATGTTGCAGCTTTTGTACAAAAAGCTGCATATGTCGCTTTAACTCATCCAGAGGCACAAGAGGCTAATAAGAATTTGGTTAAAGATTTGCAAAAGAAGAGAGATAGGATTGTTAACAAACTTAGAGGTGTTCCAGAGTTCAAAGTTGTAGAACCAGAAGGGGCATTTTATGTCTTCCCCAATATCGAAGGTACTGGAAAGTCCTCAAAAGAGTTCACGAGATATCTAATGGAGAAGTATGGTGTTGCGGTAGTAGCTGGAACTGCTTTTGGTAGTAATGGTGAAGGACATATAAGAATGACATTTGCGGTGCCAAACGAAGTAATTGATGAAGGGGTTGAGAGGATAAAAGCTGCTGTAGAGAGTTTAGGAGGCTAAAATAACATGATACATTCATTATAAAATATCAATATGTTTTACAAAATTTTACTTTTAGATATAGATGGAGTATTATCCAAACATGGTGAACCTATAAAAATTGAAGTCATTAATAAACTTAGAGAATTATCAAAAAAACTTGAGATTATACCGATATCTGGTAAAAATGTATCATATTTAGAGGGGTTGTTTAGAGGTATTGGTATAATCCCCAGATGTATAGTAGGGGAGAATGGTGGGTGTATCTATTTCCCAAAAGAGCTAAAAGAGTATACATATTTTCATGAGATGCCAAAATTGGCTGATATAATCGAAAGAGTTAAACAAGATATAGCTAAAAAAGTTTCAGAGGCTAAGCTAAAAGTTTGGTTTAGGGAAAATAAAGTAGCAATAACATGTTTAACCGATAACATAAACGCTTTAGAGAAATTGCTTATGAAAGACTTAGATTTAACAT
>WAJX01000253.1 GCA_015523665.1 Ferroglobus sp. | reverse complement strand
GATGTATGTGGGGCTAAACCTATGATAAGCTGTCCTATTAAATCCTCAGGCTTTTCAGCTTTATAAAAAGGCTCAAGTCCATAAAATTTCTCAAGTAACTCATCTATAAACTTTGATACTCTCAACAGATATTCTCCAGCATTCTTTGATAAAATTACATCCTGAGGTTTAAGCTCAACAATTTGATCTTCCTTCTTTAATTCATTTCCTTTATAATCGTATTTATAACCAAGTTCTTTAAGCTTATTAATATCTACTCCTATCTCTTTTGGTTTGAAATGAGTTAATGGAAGATCTGTCATATCATATCTAATTGTTCCATCCTTAAAAACACTCACCGAATACTTAGCTCTTAATATCCCTTTTTCAATTCTTTCAGGAAACTTATTTTTTGATGTAAGTCCTCTAACACCTTTTAAAGCACCTTCAACATCTCGAATTCCGAGATTTTCTTTAGCTTTTTCATACATTTCTTTTATATTTATCTTATATCTCCTATAACCTCTCGTTTCAGTATTACATCTCTCACATATCTCATCTTTCGTCTTCAAATTGCATTTTGGGCAGATGTATAGTTGAGTTGTTTCCCCATTACAATCGCATTTAAGATAATACACCTCTTTCCCACAGTCCTTACAAATCCTAAGTGGTAATTTAACCTCTATCTCCCCTTTTATAGAATTGTAAGAATCTCTGTAATTAATCGCATTTTTTATATCTCTAGTTTTCCCACCAGCCATTCCTACTGGAAATAGCAAATGGGGTGGAGGAGACATAAGTCTCTCCTTAGATTTTTCTGGACGTCCCATTCTGGTTCCAATCCTAGTAACAGCTTTAGCTCTTACATCAACTCCAGAAACTTTTCTAACAAACTCTAATCCATTCCCAGCTTTTTCACAATCTTTAACAATCTGAAGATTTTCATTTAAACCTAAACACCTTATGAGTACTCTCCAACTCTCTATAACTATCATTCCATCTCTGACTTTATGTTCAACAAGCAACTTTTCCAAGATCTCTTTTGCTTTTTTGTCCATTTCAATTACCAAAGAGCTTTTTCCGTAAATTCCTTCGATCTTTCCTTTCTCTTTTATCCAATTTCGAAGATATTTGGCATCATCAAAGCTTATATCATGCCACAGAAATGTATGATCAGGATGAAGAGGAATGGAATATTCATCACAAAGTTTCAAAGCTAATTCATCACTGATCTTCTCATAATTACCTTTTGGAATTTTATCTTCAACCTCTTTAATCCACCATTCATAAACAAAAGATGATGGTAAAAGGGGATGATTATTTTCAAGAAAGTCTCCAAAATTTATGAGTATCTCGCCTAAATCCAAAATTGTTTCAATCTCATCTTTTAAGCTAATTGCTTGTCTTATCGAATTTATCTTTACAACATCACCGTTTCTAAGTCTCACAGTTGGACCTTCTATTGTTGAAACTGGAACGACACTGCCAGCTTTACCTGGTTTTTCTATTTTTAATTGAGTTCCTATTGCAATGAAACCATCTGTAACTATCATCGTTGCAGGATTTATGCCCACAGTTGCTAATCCAGAATTTCTCGCTCTACCATATCTCAACCTAAACCCACCCTCTCTTGACGGATGACTAAAAACAGGTCTTCCAGCAACTATATCTGAAAGATACTTATCTTTAACTCTCATATCATTTTCCTCTTCTTTATCTCCAATTAGTAAATCGAGCCATTCCCATCCATCGATTTTAAGTGATTCTACAACTTTTTTCAACTTAGGAGCTTTTAAAGCTATTCCCTCAGCAATAACGAGAGCCATCCCACCTCTAACTCGATTAGTTTCAACTCTTGGAAGATTTCTATAACCAGAAACCTCTACATCTTCAGTAGGTTCACCATCTATACACACTGGACAATTTGAAACTATCAACCTTATCTCCTCATCACTTGGGAGGTATTGAAGATTGGCAACCTTTTTGTAAAGAGGTATCTCCTCACAATATCTCAAAATTTCCTCTTCCGTTGGCTTATATCTACCAATTCCTAATAATCTCCTCACATAATCTCCAACAAGGACACTAATAACTTGTGCTGTTCCACCAGCACTTCTTATTGGACCAGCGTAATATATCTTAAGAAAGTTGCTCCCATCAAAATTTCTCGCAATCTTTACCTTCGCTATCCCCTCTATTGGTGCAGCTACAACACCCTCTGTCTGAATAGCAACCGATGCTCTGATTGCCTTCTCTATCATCTCCTCTTTATCATATTCCCCAAATTCTCCATTAACTATCGCTTTTGCAACCTCGAAACATATGGTCTCTCTGGATAATCCACTTTTTTCGAGAGTCTCTATTTTATTAGCAACCCCTTCAATGTTGAGAAGTTTTTCAACTCTTTCAGCCATATTTCTCGCAATTGGAATTTCAACCACATCTTTAGGATCTAATCTTTTTCTTCTCGCTTTTTCAGCTATTCTATAACATTTCTCCACTTCCCTTAAGAGAGTATTATGATAGTTCTCAATTTCCTTGGAAAAGAGTAAAGTTTTAGGAGATTCAAATTTTTCATCATAAAGTGTAAAAAATCTATCAAGAGTTGTCATCGATTTATGTTGGTCTATTAGAAGATAAGCTTTTGGTGATCTCTGATATTTATTTTAAAATAATTAATATTTTTAATTTTATATTTATTTAATTTTATTTTATATAACCTTCTTTTATGAAATTGCTTTAAAATTGCTTTAAATAAAAATTTTATTCATATATTCTATTAGTATATGAA
>WAJX01000252.1 GCA_015523665.1 Ferroglobus sp. | reverse complement strand
GGTTTAGAGTTCCAGAGTCTTTTAGAATAGAAGTATCTGGAGTTTTTCAAAAAGGAGTATTTCCAAAAGATCTGATTCTCAAAATAATAGGTGAACTTGGAGTTGACGGAGCGACGTATAAAGCTTTGGAATTTCACGGAGAGAGTATAGATAGGATGGATATGGATGGAAGATTGACAATGGCTAATATGGTGATAGAGTGTGGAGCTAAAGCAGGATTGTTTAAGTCGGATGAAATTACAAAGGAGTTTCTTGCTGAGAGAGGCAGGATTGAAAAGTTTAAACGAATAGAACCTGATGAAAATGCTGAATATGAAAAAGAGCTTTATTTTGATGTTGATGATTTAGAACCAATTGTTGCGAAACCACACAATGTTGATAACATCGCTGAGATTTCTGAAGTAGAAGGAGTTAAAGTAGATCAAGTTTTCATAGGGACTTGTACGAATGGTAGATTATCTGATATTAAAATTGTTGCAGAAATCCTTGATGATAGGAAAATTGCAGATAATGTAAGATTGCTTGTAGCACCAGCTAGTAGAGAGATTTATTTAAAAGCTGTTAAACTGGGATATATCGAGAAGATTATCAAGGCTGGAGGTATAGTTCTACCACCTGGATGTGGACCTTGTGTTGGGATACATTTGGGTATTCTTGCTGATGGTGAAATCTGCGTTTCTACACAAAACAGGAATTTTAAAGGTAGAATGGGTAATCCGAATTCAGAGATATACCTTTCATCTCCTGCCACGGCTGCTGCTACTGCAATAAATGGTGAGATAACCGATCCGAGAAGATATATCAAGTAATAGACAAGTAATAGATTTGAATAAGTTGGAATATTAAGGGTTATTGATGTTAAATACTGTTATATTATATATTATTTTTATTAATTAGAATTTTGTTTTTGATAATGGTAGTTTTTAATTATTGAAAATGTAAAATTTTTTTATAAAAATTAATTATGTTGATGTCTGATTGTTGTGTGTTTGTAATTATTAAATTATATTATCTAATATATATTATATTATCTATGTATTTATAAATGCATGTTACATAACTGATATTAGTTAAACTATACTATCTTATTAATCAAAAAGCGAAGAAATACATTAAATAAAGAGTTATCGAACTTAATACATGAGAGGTCTTCTTATTGTTGGGCATGGAAGTGAGAAAAAACATTACAATGAGGTAATGCAAATTCACAAAAAGAGAATAGAATCAGCAAAAATCTTTGATGAAGTTGAAATTGCTTATGTAGCAAGAGATAGAAAACCAAATCCAAGAGAAGTTGTGAGGAAGATGAATAGTGATGTAATCTTTGTTGTTCCTCTATTAATCTCTAAGGGTTTACATTTTACAGAAGATCTACCAAGGTTTTTTGGATTTGAAAAGGGTATAACTGTAGGAGAGTTTGAAAGAAAAAAGATAATTATATGTGATCCTATTGGAGAGGATTTATTTGTAACTTATGCAATAATAAACTCGGTTTTTAAGATAAGGGACTGATTAGAGGTTGGAGGCTCCGGAGTTATACGAACATAACTCCCTTCGCCTCAAAAGTTAATTTTGTTTCCTTTTTCATAACTTTTTCTATTGCTTTAAGGAAATCTTCTCTAGTAACCTCAGATCTCTCCTGTTTTATCGCATACATTCCAGCTTCAGTTGTTATTGCTTTTATATCAGCTCCACTTGCACCTTCGGTTAGCTTTGCTAACTCATTAAAATCTACATCATCAGCCATCTTCATCTTCCTTGTATGGATCATGAATATCTGTTTTCTACCCTCTTCGTTAGGCATTGGCACTTCTATTATTCTATCAAATCTCCCTGGTCTTAAAATCGCTGGATCGAGTATATCTATTCTGTTTGTTGCACCAATTATTTTCACATCTCCTCTTGGATCAAAACCGTCCATTTCTGCAAGTAGTTGCATTAATGTTCTCTGAACTTCTCTATCCCCACTTGTGTCGCTAGTTGTCCTTCTGGCAGCAATAGCATCGAGTTCATCAATGAATATTATTGATGGGGATTTCTCTCTTGCTAACTGGAAAACTTCTCTAACAAGTCTTGCTCCCTCACCAATATACTTCTGCACAAATTCACTACCGACAACTCTAATAAAAGTTGCTTTAGTCTCCTTAGCAACAGCCTTGGCTAATAGAGTTTTACCAGTTCCTGGAGGGCCATATAACAACACACCCTTTGGTGGTTCAATTCCGATTTCAGCAAATAGATGTGGTTTAAGCATTGGAAGTTCAACAGCCTCTCTTATTTCTTCAATCTGCTTATCGAGGCCACCTATATCCGAATAACTTACGTTGGGTTTTTCTTCAATTTCAAAACCGTAAACCATCGGATCTTTTGGTGATGGGAGAATACTAACAACAGCGAGAGTTTGCTGGTTTAAAGCCACTCTCACTCCAGGTTTAAGTTCATCTTGATTTATATAATGTGAAGAATGAACAACAAATTTTGGTCCAGTAGAGCTTTTAACAACAACTCTACCATCCTCAAGAACATCTGAAACTGTTCCAACAACTAATGGTGGCGTTCTTAATCTTTCAATTTCACTTCTTAACCTTCTAACTTCTCTTTCGTATCTTATTCTTTCAGATTCGACAAATCTTTTTTCATCTTCTAATCTTCTATAAAGTTCCTTAAGCCTTTCATACTCCATTTCAAGCTGTCTTAACTTCTTTAAAAGGTAATCTAATTC
>WAJX01000251.1 GCA_015523665.1 Ferroglobus sp. | reverse complement strand
GCTTTAAGAATTTCGATTATTTTATCATCTTCAATGTCTTTTGACATAAACTTTCTTATCGATCTCCTCGTATATATCGCTTGTAAACAATCCATAACAACAAATTCACATATAAATTTAAAGATGTTCTGGTAATTTTAAATAAAAAATAATAGAATAAATAAGCAATTTAAAAAGATGTGATGTCAAGCTTTTTAAAATCAATTTGACTTTCTTACGTTATGAAAGATCACAAAAACCATAGAAGTTATAACGAGCGTAACGAGTGCATTAATAGTGGTAAAATGAAGATAAAATGGGCTGAAAGACATATGAAGGTCTTAGAAAAAATTAGAGAAATTTTTGAAAATGAAAAACCGTTAGATGGTATAAGAATTGGGATGGCTCTTCATGTAGAGGCAAAAACAGCTGTTCTTGTAAAAACACTTATCGCTGGGGGAGCAAAAGTTGCTATAACTGGATGTAATCCCCTCTCAACACAAGATGATGTCGCCGAATTTTTGAAGAAAGAAGGAATTAGATGTCTTGCGAGAAGAGGAATGAATAGAGAAGAATATTACAAAGCACTAAACTCAGTTATAGACTTTGAACCTGATATAATAGTTGATGATGGAGCTGATCTTATATTTCTCCTACATAAAGAAAGAAAAGATTATGAGAATATAATAGGAGCTTGTGAAGAAACAACAACTGGAGTTATGAGGCTTAGAGCTATGGAAAGAGAGGGAATTTTAAGATTCCCAGTTATAGCTGTTAACGATGCCTATACAAAATTTCTCTTTGATAATAGGTATGGCACTGGACAATCAACTTGGGATGGAATACTAAGGTCGACAAATCTAATTATAGCAGGAAAAAGAGTGGTTATCGCCGGATATGGTTGGTGTGGAAAAGGGATTGCTATGAGAGCAAAAGGACTTGGAGCTAGAGTTATTATAACTGAAGTCGATGAAATCAGAGCTTTAGAGGCTATAATGGATGGATTCGATGTCATGAGTATGGAAGAAGCTTCAAAGATCGGAGATATCTTCATAACAGCAACCGGTAATAGAGATGTGATAAGAAAAGAGCATTTTTTATCGATGAAAGATGGAGCAATATTAGCTAATGCTGGACATTTTAATGTTGAAATTAACATAAAGGAGCTTGAGGATTTAGCAAAAAGTGTAAAAGATGTAAGAGAATATATCAAAGAATACGATCTCGGGAACAAAAAGTTATACCTACTTGCAGAGGGTAGATTGGTAAATCTCGTTGCTGGCGATGGTCACCCCATTGAAGTTATGGATATGAGTTTTGCTAACCAAGCGTTGGCAATAAGATATTTGGTTGAAAAAGGCAGAGATTTGGAGAAAAAAGTGTATAGAATGCCAGATAAGTTAGATAGATACGTAGCAAAGCTTAAGCTTGAAACGCTAGGGGTTAGAATAGATAAGCTTACTGAAAAACAACTAAAATATATATCCGACTGGAGATTTGGAACTTAGTTCATTATACAATATTATATATTTATATATAATATAATTTATATAAAATATGAATATGATAAATAATAAATTATTGTGAAAATTTAATTTTTATAGAAATATAAAAAAGATACAATAATAGTTGTTACATGTTTAATATACAATAAAATAATTTAGTTGGCTAACTAACCAAGTGTACACTAACTATCTGTTCAAAAATAATAATTTTTTAGAAATATAATTTTCGCCTAATTCTATGTCTTTTCCTTGTTAGTCTTATCAACTCCTCACAAGCGTTATTGCTATCAAAACGTGATCAAATATGTTTAACGTTATCCCATACTAACAAACAAAGCTTATACTTTTATTTATTTAGGTATTAAACTAAGTTTATTGTCATTTTGTGAAATTATTAAATTAATTCATCATCCATACTAAGAATGCAGTATAACGCAATAATTTCCAAAAGATGTTAGAGATAAGCTACAGGGTGAACAAAAACAAAATTAAAAATATTAAGGGGAGAGAAGCAAACAAGGACGAAATAAAAGAGAAAGAAATAAATTATGCAAAAGATAATGCTCTATGAATTATGATACGTAAAATGATTTTTCATATAGAAAATAATATAATATAATTTAGTGATATCTTTAAAATAATAAGTGGGTATCAATAAAACAACATCAAAGAATTACATAATGCTAAAAGAAGGTTACTAAGTTATTAATAACCAACAAACAAGGAGTTCCAACCTTTACATGGAAGAAAGGAGTAGTCTTAATTGAGAAATTCCTGTAAAGAATGAATGAGATGGGCGTTTATTACAACATTGACTAGCATAATACAAAGATCCCTCATGAGACTGATCTTAAATTAGTTAGCTTTTTCAAATTTTTCTGAGAAAAATTACCTGCTGAAAAGTCTTGAGTGATGCATAAGGTGTTTGATAGTGGAGAATAATCTTAAGGGATCATAGAAGTATTAAATAAGAGAAAAAGTTAAATATTAAGTCTAAAACTTAATAAGGCAGTGGAAAAAGTCGAGATAAGAGTAATGAACGATTCCGAAGTTGAAGATGTAATATTGAGTGAATATGAGGAAATCGGATATAGTGTTTTTGTAAATCTCTCTATGAGCGATTACAATAAAAAAGTTATAATCGCATATATAAATAGGATTATTGGACATTGTATCTTGTATTGGGATAATGAAAGATTTTTCATAGGAAGTTTAATAGTCAAAAAAGAATGGAGGAATAAAGGAATTGGAAAACTCCTAATAGAAAGAGCGATAAAAGAGGCGATTAAGTTAGGCTTCAAAAAGCTTTATGCAGACGTTCCAATAAAGAGTGATAATTTTCTCTTTTATTTTTTAATAGGCTTTGAAGTTGAAGAGGTGCTTAGGCATTACTATGGAATTGGAAAACATGCTTTTAGGCTGGCTTTGAGCTTTTAACTTTATTCTCAAATTCCTTTATCGGTTCCGTTTTTATTGGTTTTTCTTTTAAAATTCCCTCTGGACGGTAGTATAAGATTATTATCATTAAAACTCCAAAAATTATGTATTGTAACCAATTCACATCAAATGGGAGGTTGAATGTTTTTGCAATTTCGTGTTTATATATGTCAATAAGCCTCCAAATTGTTACAAATGTTAGTGTTCCCAAAGTTACACCCTTGTTATTACCCATCCCTCCAAGCAGAACCATGAGAAATGGGAAAAACGTCCAATTAATCCTAGCAGAGAGATTTATTATCCCAATAACATTTCCAGCATAGAGAGAATAGAGCGCTCCACCTATAGAAGCAATTGCAGAACCAATAGCCATAGTTTTAATTCTAATTTTCATTATATCCTTCCCGAAAGATCTCATAACATCCTCATCTTCTCTCATCGCTCTTAAAAGTCTACCATACGGAGAATTTATTAACCTCTCCACAAAGATGAAAATTATAAAAGCTATCAAAAGTATAAGTATAGTAAAGACTACATCTCTATCCTCACCGGGAATAAACGCAAGTATATTTGGTGTTGGAGCTCCGTAATATCCGCCTACTATATCAGTATTGTAATACACTATCATAAACATAACCTCACTTATAGCTAAAAGTGTTATAGCTAAGTAATCACTTCTGAGTTTTGCACTGGGTAAGATAAAAACAGCACCAACTGTTCCTCCGATTAAAGCTGAAATTACAAGTATTAAGATTAAAAGAGCTATTCCATACATAGGGTTTGATGAGATTAATTCATCCATAGCACTCTTCGCAAAACCACTAGCAGCTGTAAATGTTATAGCGTTTACAGAAAATATAGATATTATCACCCTATTCACAATCCCTCCAACAGTTATAGCACCCATTAAAACAGCTAAAGCTAATCCAAAATTCGGAATTCCACCGTAACCATATTCTATATTGAGACTTAAGGTGACTAACAAATACATTCCAAACCATAAAAGTATTGACACGACTATGCCCTCAAACATATCAGTTTCCTCCATCTCTCCCATTTAATTGAAGATAAGCCTTGAGGGATGAATAGCAGTGTGATTATAAGAAAGATCAGAGGGATCACTTTACTATAAACAAGAACTCCTGTACCAAATAATTTACTCAAATAAAATGTTATAAGAGATTCCGAGAGACCTATTAGATAACCTCCTAATAATGCTCCATATATACTCCCCAATCCACCTACAATACTCGCAGCAAATATTGAAACTATTATCATCGCTCCTGTACTTTGGACTATTTCCTGTTTAAAAGGTAATAGCGAACCAGCAATTCCTGCTAAAGCCCCAGATAAAAACCAAGAAAAGACTCTGGTATATTCAACATTTATCCCCATAACTTCCGCAAGATTTGGATTTTCCATTGAAGCTCTCAAAGCTATACCAAATTTTGTTTTATATAGAAGAATAAACAAAAATAAGAGCAATAGAATTATCACCGCCATTGATACAAAAAAGATTCCGTTTAGACCAAATAATTTGAAATCAAATGGAGTAAAAATAAATTTCGTTGCATAGCTTTTTGTTATCTTCCCGATGTATTCTGAAAATATACCAATAAATCCAAACAATATTAAATCCCATGCAAGAGTTGCAATCATCAATATAACAACAGATGCTCCCTTATTTATTAACGGTCTTAGAACAGTTAAATAAGTGAGAATACCAAGTAGCCCCCCTAAAATAAAGGAAATTGGAAGAGAAAAATAAGGATGAATTTTTAAAAGTTTAAAGAGAGTGAACGATATGTAGGAGCCAAAAACAGCAAAAGAACCTTGAGCAAAATTGGGAACTGAAGTTGTAATGTATGTCATCGTTAAACCTATGGAGAGTAAAACGAGGAGATTTGCATAAATAATTGCCCCATCAAATACACCCATAGAAAGAAAATTTTAACAAAAGTTTTATAACTTTAATGGTCAATATAAATTCTATGCGATTATACATATTTGTATTTGTAGTATTGATTTTATTAATTGGTATCACGAGTGCTGAAGAGATAAAAATAGGGGTCTTAGTTGATCGTTCCGGACCGTTAGCAACATATGGAAATGACATAAAAAATGCCCTTGATATCGCAAAGGAAGATATAAACACATATTTCAGTGAGAGAGGTTTAAACTTTACTGTGGATTTCATAGTTGAAGACACAAAAGTAGACCCAAACTTAGCTTTGCAAAAAGTTCAATCATTCCATGAAAGAGGAATAGATCTCATAATAGGCCCAATGGGCAGTGGTGAGGTTTCAAATATAAAAGATTACGTATCCTCAAATAAGATGATAATAATCTCACCATCCTCAACAGCTCTACCAACCATTATAGGCTTTGCAAAGCCTGAAGATAAGAAATATATCTTTAGATTCGTTGGTACCGATGATTTACAAAGCACAGCCATAGCTGGAGAGATAAGTAGTCTCGGCATAAAAGGAGTTGTAATAACCTATATAGGTAATCCTTGGGGTAAAGGACTTTATGAAGAGATAAAACCCAAGCTTGAAAAAGAAGGAGTTGAGATTGCAAAAGTTGTTGAATATCCAGACCAAACACCAGCAGATTTCTCACCCTACATCTCAAGTTTAGAGGACGGAGTTAGATCATTAGTAGAGAAATATGGGAATGATAAAGTTGCAGTAATAGCGTTCAGTTATGAGGAAGTTTATACGATGTTGGCACAGACAGATATTAATTCAATACTTTTCAAAGTGTTGTGGTTTGGATGCGATGGAACAGCAAAGAGTGGAAGAATCAGCGATGTTATCGATAAAGTGAAGACAATAGGTATGTATTCAACACTCTTCGAATCAAAAGGTCCTGCATACGATTCATTAAAGGAGAAATATATTGCAAAAGGATATGGCGAACCATATCAATATGCTATGAATGCGTATGATGCTGCATGGGTTATCGCCTTAGCATATAGCGAGCTCATTGAGGAAAAAGGCAGTTACGATCCAGACATGATGGTTACAGAGATAAGAGAGGTTACAGAGAGATACAGTAATGGTGTTTATGGTGTACAACCCGTAAGTGGAAAGATTACCTTAAATGAATGGAACGACAGGGCAAGTGGTGATTATGCAATTTATTACGTTAGCGAAGAGGGAAAGTGGGATTTGGCTGGACTCTGGAGATTTGAAACTGGAGAAGTTGAATGGATTCATAAGCCAGTCCCACCACAAATCGTAACACCAACAGCAACGCCAACACCAACAGCACCAACCGAAACTCCAGCTAAACCGACTCCAGGTTTTGAAATATTAGCACTTATAGCAGGAATAGGAATAGCATTCGCTCTTAGAAGGACATGATCCTTAAAACTGTAAATCTTTCTAAATTTTTTGATGGACTTAAAGCACTCAATAGAGTGAGTTTGGATGTAGAAAAGGAGAAGGTAACATTAATTATCGGTCCGAATGGTAGTGGAAAGACAACATTTATAAATACGATAACCGGTTTTTTAAAGGCTGACGAGGGGAAAGTGTTCTTTGAAGGAGAAGATGTAACAAATAAACCACCCCATGAACTTTTTAGAAGAGGAATGGTTAGAACTTTCCAAATCCCACGACCACT
>WAJX01000250.1 GCA_015523665.1 Ferroglobus sp. | reverse complement strand
TTGCTGTTAGGAGAGTGGCTGAATTTGCTGGGGAGATAGATGAGTTTGAGATCATAATAGCTGAAGATGGTTCTACAGACGGGACTGATCTGATAGCTGAGGGGCTGGCTGATAGATACGATTTTGTTAAACATTTACATAGCGATGAAAGAGAGGGAAGGGGAAAAGCTTTGAAGAGAGCCTTTAAGTTTGCTAGGGGAGATATTATAATATACATGGATGTAGATCTGTCAACGGATTTGAATCATTTGAGAGAGTTTGTTGAAGCTATTAAAGATGGATATGGAATAGCGATTGCATCCAGGTTTTTAAAGGGGAGTAAAGTTGAGAGGTCTTTTTTCAGATCTCTTCTATCCAGAGTTTACAACATACTTGTTAGATTTCTCCTATCTTCAAATATCAGAGATCACCAGTGTGGATTCAAAGCTTTTAATAGGGATGTGATCTTAGATCTCGTTAAGGATGTTAGAGATGATCACTGGTTTTTCGACACAGAATTGTTGATCTTGGCTCAGCGGAGGGGGATTAGGATAAAGGAGATTCCGGTTAGGTGGAAGGAGAGTGGGAGCAGTAAGGTTAGTTCTTTGAGGGATAGTATTTACATGTTTTGGAGAGTGTTGGAACTGAGAAAAAGATTTTAATACTCTTTATTATTTATTATTTATTTATTATACTATATTTTTCAAATAAAAAATAACTTTATTTATTTTTCATATCCCTATCATGAGCCCAAATTTCTCCATTGATGTAAACTTCTTTTTTCCAAATTGGTAATTCACTTTTAACCATTTCCATTGCATCAGAAATAGCCTTCCACAACTCTTTTCTATGTTCAGTCATAACAGCTATATACACAATATCCTCCCCTGGTAAAATTACACCAGATTTGTGATATATCCTCACCCCTCTCACTCCAGGATATTTAGCTATTCTATTCTCTATTTCTCTCAATTTCTCTTCATATATATCGTCAAACTTCTCGTATTCAAGTTTTCTAACTTCTCTTCCTCCAGATATCTTTCTAACAAAACCCACAAATATGCCTATTGCTCCGCATCTTTCTGAATTTTTCATTTTAATTTTCCTCAGAATGCTCTTCAAACTCTCAAAATCTTCAGATCTCAAAACCTCTTCAACACTCTTTGCCTTTATAACTTCAACCCCAAGTCTTGGAGATTGCTTAAAATTCTTAAGAATTGCAAAATCGTAACCTAAATCTGCCAGTATCTCTATTATCTCAACCAGGTATTCAAACGGAACAACTGCCTTATTTTCATTAAGATTGAGTAGTATTTTGAAATCTCTATCCCCCTCTTCAATAACAACAACTCTCCCAAGTTTTTTAAGATCTTTAACTATCCTTTCAACAACTGTATCACCATCTACCATCACAACTTTCATCTAAACCACCTTTGATCACTAACCCAACAACATCCGATTTTACCAATAAATTTAAGCTCGATATCAATTCTTTTATTCTCTACATTAATCTCAGCACAACTTGAAACAGAGAATCTAGGCATTGTTGGACTTCCTGGAGAAATTATGACACGTCCAGATGTGTTTTCAATAACAAAACGATGTATGTGTCCAAAAATTAAAATATCAACATCCATCTCCATAGCTTTATATCCGAGATCATAAAATTGATCCACATAATTTCCCTTATGAGTTACTCCAAACCTAACTCCCTCCACAGTAAAGGTTAGCTCATCTGGTAGTTCTTTCTTAACCTTTTCATCATCCAAATTCCCTCTTACAGCTTTTAAATTGTATTTATCTCTCATTTCACAGTAAACTTCATATCCAGTAAAGTCTCCAGCATGAATGACAAGGTCAGCTACATCCATTAATTCAATAAGTTCTCTTGGAAGTTCCTCTAATCTTCTAACATGGGTATCAGCAACTGCTATTATTTTCTTCATATCTCATAATTCTATAATTTTGTTTTTACCATCTTACCTCATATTTTCCTTTTATTATTTTATTGTAAGTTTATTATCATTTATCATCATTTTTATATTTTTATCTTTACCTTATTAACAAACAACTTATTTTACCCACTACCTTATCCTCTTTATCCTTCTCATAACATCCTCAAATTAACTCCAAATAAACGATTGTTCTATCTGATGTTATTTCATCACTAATTTTCTCGTTATCTAACCCAAGATTTTCCAAAACTATAATTTTTACTTTTTCATCGATTTCATCAATCTTTTTTAAATCAAAATTTCTATCAGCAAGAACTAAAACTTTCCTTCTTATTTTTAAAGCTTTTTTTATCTCTTCATACGATTCCCTAGCATGAGAATCGACAATAACAACATCCGTAAGATCTAATTTTAACCTAGCTAAAGCTAGTTGCACACTGCTTATTCCAGGCTCAATTTCTCCTTTCAAAAACCTACCCAATCCAGAAACCATTGGATCCCCAGTAGAGAGGACAACTACTCTCTTATCTTTAGCTTCATTCTCAATCTCTCTATAGATATTCTCCCCAAAACTTGTCATAACCCTTATCTCACCCCTAATATGCTTTTTCGCCAATTCAACTGCTCTTTTACTACCATAAACTACCTCAGCTTCTTTAATCAATCTTATAGCTCTTTCAGTTAAATATCCCTCAGCTACCCCAACACCAACTATATAAAGCATGTTAAATGATTTATCTAAAGGTATATTTAACTTCAAACCAAATTCAAGCCAACTCTACATACTAAATCAAGATAACATCTGAAACGCTCTCATTTATCTCCCTTGCTTTTTCAAGAATTCTCTGTCTATATTTTATATTCTCTTTTAAAACATTCTCCCCTCTCAAAACTCTTCCTCTAAGTTCTGGAATAGCCCATTTTACAAGTAAAGATGGTTTTCCAATCAATATGATTTCCCCTTTAGCAAATTTTAAAGCATCCTCTATATAAACACCAAAAACAAAAGGTTGATAGCCCTTCAAGTTTTCAAGAGCATATCTCCAACCATTCCTTCCTGTTGTGATTGCAACCTTATCATATCTATTTAAAAGACTAATCTTAGTCTCAACCAATTTTCTACACCAAGGTTCAACAAAACCTGTTGTTCCCAGAATTGATATACCATTTCTAACTCCAAATTTAAAATTGCTGGTTTTCTTTGCAATCACTTCCCCCATCGGAATTTCAATAAAAACATCCCCACTATATCCATAGATTTCAACCTGTCTTTTAAAATTCTTTTCAATTTGTCTCATTGCTGATTCACTTACAGCTTTTTTTCCATTTAATAATCCTATACCACTCCCAAATATTATTCTCCCTTTTCCTTTTTTCTTAACTTTACAGATTACCTCTATACCATCTGTAACATCAAAAGCATGATCTCCAGCAAATTTTATCGCTTTTGCAATTCCATCACTTGCGTAAACGTCAACTTCAACATATATTCCAATAGGAGTTTCAACCTCGACTCTGCTCACTTCTCCCTCATAAAGGGATGCTATTGCCCCCAATATTGATGCGGTTGTAGTGGTTGCTGTTGTTATACCTCTTTTCAACCAACCATCTTTAGTTAAGATGTAAAGTCCACTTTTTATCTTCCTTTTAACTTCTTCAAATCCCTCTTTTTCAACTCGTTTTTTTATCCATTCCTTTGGATATGAATATCTCTCAATCGGATCGATCATAATATAGGTTTATCAGAGTATTGAGTATCGTAACACACAGAGTTGAGCCACCTCTACTCCCCAAAGTTGTGATAGAAGGTATATCGAGTTTTCTTATCATCTCTTTCGATTCTGAGGCATTGACAAAGCCGACTGGAGTTGCTATTATTAAAGCGGGTCTTACACCTTGCTTTACAATCTCATAAGTGATTATAGCTGCCGAAGGTGAGTTTCCTATAGCAATTATCGCATTCTCCATTTTATCTATTAAATTTAACAATCCACTTGCAACTCTCGTAAGTTTATGTCCTTCAAATTTTGTGAATCTCTTCATGTATTTATGTGAACGTTCATCTCTATATTCATGTTCAATTGCCACGAAAATTTTATTCTTCACCTTTTCTTTATTTATCCCAGCCTCAACCATTTTTACATCAACTATGATGTTGCTACAGCTTCTCAAAGCTTCAATTCCAGCATTAACAGGGTTATTTTTGAAGATTATCAGATCTTTTATACTGGGATCTCCAGTCGATATTATACATCTCTTTAGAACTATATCCTCTGGAGAGTTTCCTTTAACGTATCTACTGACAATTTTGAAACTCTCTTCAACTATCCTCTCAGCATCAAAAATAAAATCCATTTTATCGTAATTCATATTTTCTTGAATAGCCACGTGGGGTTATAATAACATTTTCATTTACCACCGACTCTGAATTTGGGATTATTAGAATTGTATGCATATCTACAATATCAGAACTTAATATTTCACTACATCTCATAATTCTAACCTCCTCTCCATCTCTACATGCATTCTTCACAACTCCGATTCTTATATCTCCTCTATATTCCATAATAATCTCCAAAGCTTTTTCAAGATTTGTTCTTCTCCTTCTACTCGAAGGATTGTATATCGCTATAACAAAATCTCCCTCCAAAGCCTTCTTTAACCTATTTTCTATAACCTCCCAAGGAGTTAATAGATCACTCAAGCTTATAACAGCATGATCTCCACTTATAGCCGATCCTAATAGTATTGATGCTATGCTTAATGCTGTCACTCCTGAAATTATCTCAAAATCAACGATATTATCATTATTATTACATAAATATATATATTCTACAACTAAAGGAGCTATTCCATATATGTTTGGATCACCACCACTTATCAAACTCACAACGCTGTTTTTAGCCAATTCAATGGCAAGCTTAACTCTTTCAATCTCTCTCCCCATACCACTTTCTATAACTTTACCCTTTACTATATCTCTGATCAAATTTAAATATGTTTTATGCCCTATGACATAATCGGAGTTTTCTATAACTCTCTTAGCTTTTAAAGTTAAAAGATCGACACAACCCGGGCCTATTCCCACTACATAAAGCTTACCTTGCGATGGCAATTGTAACCCTCCCAAAAACTTTTTTTGGAAGTAAAAGTTTCTTCTCTTTTGAGTAATAGAGTGCACAAGCCTCTGCAACACTTCTTAATCCAATTTTATTAGCTTTTGAATCACTAACAACTCTAATTAGATTTATATCCTCAGTCTTAACGAACATCAAAGGTTTTTTCATCCTATCAGCAGCTTCAATGATACCTCTCTCCCCCTTTTTTATCTCCGCAGTAGCTAAAACTCTAACATCTTTAAGCTCAGCTCCAATCTCATATAAACCCTTAACTATCGCATCAAAAATCTCATCAGCTTTAACACCTTTTCTACAACCAATACCTATACTAAGACCACTTTCATATTCCATAGCAGTTGTTATAATCGGAGTTATGCCAAGTTCTTTAAGTTTATACGCAACTTCATTCCCACCGTGATGTGCTCCAAGAATCGGAATCGCATACTTCATAGGTTTATCAATAACGATTATTGCTGGATCTTCCCATTTACTCCTTAAATATTTGCAGATGCCTCTCACAACTATCCCAGATGGCATATAAGCTACGATACAACTATACTTAAGTAACTTTTCCCATATATCACGTTCATAAATATACATATCCGCTTTCAAGAAATCTGCAATTTTCTTCAATTTTTCAATATCTTTTCCAAAACCTATAACTGCTATGAGTATAGAACAGACCTCCCTTCTCTCTTTAAAGCTTTACCAATTATTATCGTTGCGGTTCTTTTTATTCCTTCCCTTCTAACTTTTTCAGCTATATCTCTTAGTGTTCCAATGATTACCTTCTCATCTTTTCTAGATGCATGATAAACGACTGCAACTGGCTCCCCATACCCTCTAATTCTCGCAACTTTCTCAGCAATATAATCTATTTTATCAACTCCAAGGAGAATAACCAGAGTTGAGTTCGTCTTCGCAAACTCCTCAATCTCATCTTTTAATAAGGTTTTTCCAGCAGGCCTAGTTATAACAACAGATGGGACTTTTGGAGATGTCAATTCAACTTTTAATGCTGATGCTGAAGCAGATATACTACTCACACCAGGCACAACTTCAACTTCTATCCCCTTTCTTTCTAACAATACTATCTGCTCATTAATCGCACCATAAATACTCGGATCACCACTCTGAATTCTTACAACTCTCTTACCATTCCTAACCGCCTTCTCTATGATCTCAATTATCTCTTCAAGAGTTTTACCATAGCTATCGATGAGTTCGCAATCAAACTCCTCTAAAGATTCTCTACTGATGAGAGATCCTGGATATATTATTAAATCAGCATTTTTTAACAATTTATAGGCTTTTAAAGTTAAAAGTTCCTTATCTCCTGGACCGAATCCAACAAAATAGACTTTCATTTTATTCCTATCACCATTGTAAAATAACTCGCTCTTTCCTCTGGTTTGCATATCTTCTCCCCCTTCATATACAATCTCTCAACCTGGATTGACTTAAATCCCATTTTAGCCAGCTTTTTCTCCACTTCCTTGGGTTTAGTTGCTTTCAAAACAATAACAAACTCCTCGTTAAATTCATTCTGCGTTACAACTTTTATCGGAGAATTTACAAAAATTTTTAACTTCGAAAAAACAGAAACAAAACTCGGAACTCCAGGAATCATTTCAATCTCAACATTCGGATTTTTCTCTCTTACTTTTTCTGCAACATCGTGAAAAGTCGAAAAAAAAGTGATATCTCCAAGAGTTGCAAAGACTACATCTTCTCTCATACATCTATCAGCAAGTTCATCTGATAATTTTTCAACAACTCTCTCGGACTTGCCCATAGGAAACTTAACCAGTCTCGGTTTTCTAAAAGCTGAAACTATATTATATGCAAGCTCTCCCGGAACTATCACCTCATCAGCATTTTTTATGGCTTTTAGAGCTTTTAAAGTTAGTAATTCCCTGTCTCCCGGTCCTAAGCTTACACCTATAAGCATACAAACCCCTTCTACTTATTACGCTCTCCAAAAATAATAAAAACAGGATTTAAGTTTTTAAAAGCTGTTAATCCAGCTAATTTATAACTTTTTGAAATATTAACAATAAGTATTTCTTTAAAAATTCCAAGCTTCTTCATTTTTTCCATCACCTCAACCGCTACCTCGATTCTTGCAGCGTTAACCGCAACTCTACGAGCTTTACAAACTTCAAGCATATCGTTTATCCCCTTTGTTCCGCCAAAAAAAGCGATATCATATTCGTAATCCTTTAAAAAATCATATCCATCTGAAACAATTATTTTAACATTCTTACAGTTTTTTAGATTCTTTTTTGCCTCCTCTATTATTTCTCCATCATTATCCACAGCATAAACAAATTTTACATAATCAGAGAAGAATTTAGCTACATTTCCCACACCACAACCTATATCAGCAAAGATATCTTTTTTTGTCGGCCTTAGTTTAGAGAAGACAACTCCTATAATTTCCTCTTTTGTTGTTTTCATTTCCTTATCGTTTGTAATATAAGATTAGATAAAAACTTTACTAACTCCTTCATTCCCTATTATTCTTGCAACCAAACAACCTAAATTTTAAATAAATTTAATTTATAACTAAAAATAACTAATTAAAATTATAAAGCGAGATGGTAAGTGTGAGGTGAATTGAAAGAATCACGAAAATATTTTATTCTTTATGCGAATAGTTTTATGATGGAGAGAAGTTTGTTTATTGGGGGTTTAATTTTACTACTTTTTGGGTTAATCTACACACCAAACATGCATCATTATATGATGATGGGCCCTTATTATTTGGCGTATCTCCCAGTATTTTTCACATTTTCAGGTTTTGTGTTAGTTATTTACTCTTTGAAGGATATTATCCGAGAAATAAAGCCTGAAATAAAATATGAAAAAAGAAATGAACTTGAATTAGCGTTAAAACTTTTGAACAAAGATGAAGCTGAAATTTTAAAGATAATTTACGAAAACGAAGGAATAACTCAAGATTCGATCCATTTTAGAACGGGATTTTCGCATTCAAAAGTTTCAATGATTATCAAGAAGCTTGAAGAAAAAGATTTGATATACAGAGAGAAATTTGGGAAAACTTATAGATGTTATCTTTCAGATTGGTTTAAGAGGGGTAATTACTCTACTTCAACATAATTTTTAATCTAATTTTTTATTTATTTAATTTTTTATTTTATATTTATTTATATATGTTTTATTTTATTTATTATCAAAAATGCTCACTCAAAACACTTACTCAAAAGCTCAGTCTTTTATTCACACTCTCAAAACTATCGATCTAAGGATTAACTCCTCCAATCATGTTTTATCTACTTAACTAATTCACTCTTCTTCAGACTATCAATTAAAAAGAAGGAGATCTAAAACAGATAGAATTGAGAATGAAGACAAAGATAACAAAACAAAAATATTAACATTAGGGTTAGTAAATATTAATAAGGATTCAACATAAATACAAAAACTTAATATACTAATAAATTATATATAAAATGAACAAAATAAACAAAATTAAAATTGA
>WAJX01000249.1 GCA_015523665.1 Ferroglobus sp. | reverse complement strand
TATTAATATTAATAATAATTTAATAATATTAATTTAATATTATTTTTAATTACCTTAATATTCTCTATTTCCTCATAAATCTTTCGATTTCATCTTCTATCTCGGATATCCAATCAATCTTTCCTACTGGGCACATCTTTCCTTTTAAAATATCCTCTATTATCTCAGCCACCTCTTCTGGAGTTTTATACGTGGTATCTATTTCATGAACATTTGAAGATCTTTCAATAGATTCAATGAGAATTCTATCGACTATCTCAGCCTCAACATTCTCGAGTATCTTATCCATCCCCCACCCCCTGCTTTCAAGTCTTCTTTTTAATTCCCTTGGATTGCATCTCAAAACTATTATAACATCGATATTGAGGAGATGTGAGAGATGCCCTTCAATAAAGTCGTAATCAAGGTTCGGCACTATCTCTGAGAGCTTTTTAACATCAACTACTCCCTCACTCTCATCCACACATCCGTATTCCCTCGCAAGCTGATTAACGTTAGCAACTCTATATCCCTTCTTTTGCAAGATCTTTGCAACTGATGACTTACCAGTTCCAGGAGTTCCTGTTATCGCGATCATACTTTACTATATATCTCCTCAAGAGTTTCAATCAATATGTCATTCTCCTCCCTCTTCCCCACAGAAATTCTAAGAGAGTATTTTGAACAACCCCTGAAGTTGCTGCAATCCCTGACTATAATCCCCCTCTTCTCAAGGAGATTTGAAAGTTCTGTTGAACTGTAATGCTCGGATTCAACGTAGATGAAGTTCGCTTCCGATGGATAAACCTTAAAAAAAGATTTTAACTTTTTTTCAAGTCTCTTCCTCTCAGCCAAAATCATTCTTACAGTATTCTCCATATATCTCCTATCTCTTAAAGCCGAAATTGCAGCTATTATAGCTATATTTGAAAGCGGAAAGGGAGTTGAAACTTTCACAAACTCCTTCCTCAAATCTGGATGCATTATGGCATAACCGATTCTGAGATTGGCTAACCCGAACGCTTTTGAAAAGGTTCTACCTATTATAACATTCTCCATCTCTGCCAGTCTAGTTAGTCTTTTTTCAGTAAACTCGGCATAGGCTTCATCAATAAAAACCAACCCTCTAACATTCTCTACAATCTCTTTAACGAAATCAAAATTCTCCGTATTTCCTGTAGGGTTATTTGGAGAGTTTAAAATTGTTAAAAATGCGTCTTTTTCAAACTCCGATGTTTTGAACTCCTCATCTCTTCTTAAAAATACTATCAAAGCCCTATGAGTCCTTGCAAGAGTTTCGTAATAAGTATAGGTTGGAATTGGAATTGCCACCTTCTCCCCGTTTCTTATACACATTTTGAAGATTGTTTCCATAATACCATCCATACCGGCTCCTAAAGCTATCATATCCATCTCAAAACCAACGTATTTAGATATCTCCTCTCTCAATTCAACTGCATCGCTCGGGGGATATATATGGAAATCTCTAAAATTTAATATGCTCCTAATAACATTGGGAGAACAACCATACGGGTTTTCATTCGATGCTAACTTTATAACCCTCTTCAACCCATACTTTCTCCTAACCTCCTCAACAGATTTTCCTGGTACGTACTCTGGAATCTCTTTCAGAAAATTTTTTATTCTCTCCTTAACGTAATCTTCATCTCCCTCCAATTTTCATCAACACCCTTCAGAGTTGATACCAACGCTATCAGTACATTCTCAAATACCTTACGCACATAATCATTCATAACAATCTTTTTTTCATCCACCTTCAGTTCTATCATTTACATCCACTCCAATATGGCTCCCTAAGCATAACTGCCCTCTTTATTGCGTTTATTAAATCTTCTCCCTCAAGACCCCTTATATTGACGAGATTATCGTTCCTCATTAGGCATGGTTTTATCTTCCCATCCGCGGTAACCCTTATTCTGTTACAAGCCATGCAAAACTCTGAATTATCTATCGGATTGACAAATTCAACTATCGCTTTATCAAGTACATACTGCCTTCTCCTATGCATAGCCCTCACTCTAACTTCCCTAGCCTCTTTTCTTATCCTCTCCTCAATCAAAGAG
>WAJX01000248.1 GCA_015523665.1 Ferroglobus sp. | reverse complement strand
CCTCTGCTACATACTCACTCAATGACTCACCAACACCTATTGGAACTATGGAAATTTCAACTATCATAAGATGGTATAATTATTTATATAATAAAAAGTTTTGATAATTAAAGAACATCAATACCATTAAAGTTCTTTCCCACCATAACTGGAGAGCTTATGGACTTCACAGACCTCATCTGAACACTGGATGCTGAGCTTTTCCTAGGCTGATATGTGTAAGTATACTCTTCTGTAAACACATCTTTTGGTTCAATACCGGTCATTATAGCGGTTACTCTTACAATCCCTTCCAATTCTTTTGTAATTCTGGCGCCCCATATTACAACAGCATTATTTGATATCTCGAATGTTAGATTTTCAACTATCTCCTGAGCTTCTTTTATCGTTAAATCATGTCCACCAGATATATGTATTAACGCACCTGTGGCCCCTCGATATTCCACCTCTAAAAGTGGGTGGCTTAAACAATCTCTTACAACTTCACTGGCCTTGTTCTGAGCTTTAGATTCTCCAACAAGCATTACAGCAACACCGCCATGACCCATAACTGCTCTTACATCTGCAAAATCTATATTCATTAGAGATGGTTTGGTTATTGTATCTGTTATACCTTTAATCGTTTCAGCAATTATCTGATCCATAACACTAAAAGCTTGTTCTATCGGCAAATTTGGTACATATTCCACAAGTTTATTATTATCGAGAACAATTACTGTATGGCAGTTCTCTTTTAACTCCTTTAATCCTTCTTTTGCTTTCTCAATTCTTGCTCTCTCAACTTTAAAAGGCATTTGAACCATTCCAACGACTATAGCTCCTTGTTTTTTTGCTATTTCAGCAATAACAGGTGCTGAGCCAGTTCCAGTTCCACCTCCTAAGCCAGCGCAGATGAAAACAAGATTTGCATCACTTAACAATTCCTCAAACTTACTTCTCGCAAGCTCAGCGGCTTTCTTTCCAATTTCTGGGTATCCTCCTGCTCCAAGCCCCTTAGTTATACTTCTACCAATTAATACTTTTATATCCGCATTTATCATCTCTAAATGTTGTCTGTCGGTATTAACAGCTATGGTAGTTACTCCTTCAACACCTATATTCTGGAGTCTATTAATCGTGTTATTCCCACTACCACCACATCCTATGACAACGATGTTTGGGGTTCCAAACTCTTCTATATCGAAGTTGTCATTCATCTTCTCCTTCTCATAATACATTTGGGCCTTACTCACAAACGACTTCATACATTTTCCCCCTTCCATTTTAACTGCTCTCGTCCAGAAATTTCTACTTCTTCTTTCTTTTTAATCTTCAAAAATAGACGGATGGCATCTCTTATCACTTCGCTTATATTCGCATATTCTCCATTTATCACGAGTTTTTCAAGAAACTCATACTGCTGTTCTGTGATCCTTATAGATACTTTCTTCATTTCTTCCACCTGAAATATAGGAATAAAATGGAGGACCGATGTCCCCCATTGAACTTCCCGCCGTCACCTAAAGTATGCCATTTACCATCCTATGTCGGACAAAGTATGACACAATAATATTTAACATTTTTGTATGGTGGGATATAATAGTAAGGATCCAATAAATTAAAATTCAAGATGGTATTAAATATAATCAATGGAGTTAAATTTAAGAGATTCAATAATCGTTTATGAGTATGGAGATCATCAAAATTGCGAAGAGTATCAACAACGCTTTACTCATCGGAATTGGTGGTGGGGGGGATATAATAAGTACGATTTATATAAGAGATTTTCTTAAACTCTTCGATGTTAAGAGTATTTGTGGATGTATTGTCTGGGAAAGGATAAGAAGAGATAAAAAGCCTGGACCAACAAAATTTGAGGATATAGAGAATGTTGAAGTGTTTTCTGATTGTTTAGGATGGTTTGATGGGGATGAAGTTATAAATGGGATTAAACCAATAGCAAGTAGTGTTGCCGATTTTTTAGGAGAGGAAGTTCTTGTCATTGATATAACAAAAGGTGATATCTGTATTTCAAAATGTTTAAAGGAGTTTTGTGCTGAAAACGGAATTGATTCCATTTTTGCTGTTGATGCTGGTGGGGATAGCATAGCAAGAGGAAATGAGAAGAATCTCATAAGTCCTTTAGCTGATTCAGTAATGTTAGCCTCTTTGTATAAATTAAAATTAGATTATAAATATAAATTAAACAAAAAATTGAATAAATTAAACTCAATTCCAAATTTAATTCTTGCTATAGTTGGATTTGGTAGTGATTGTGAGCTTAGTAGAGATGAGATTGAAAGATATCTCTCTGAACTTAGCGAATATGTTCTTGGAGTTTCTATTGTTGAAATCGATGAAAAGCTGGAGATGTTTGTAGATAATATTGAGAGTGAGGCATCAAAAATACCGGTTATTACAAGAAAAGGGTATTATGGTAGATACAAGTTTTGGGGAGAGATAGAGATGGATATAGGCTTTTTAAACTCTTTAATTTTTTATTTAGATTTAGAAAATATATATCCGTTTACTCTGGGGAGAGTTGTTGAGAATTCTGGGAATTTGGAAGAGGCAAACAGAAAATTAAACCAAATCGGAATAAAAACAGAATTGGATTTAGAATACGAAATAGCTAAAGAGAGAAATCTTTTATAATTAAATCAGCAACTTTTTTACCAGATAAGAGACTACCATTCATACTTCTTTCTGGATAATTATCCAGAGTATTCATGCCAGCTATATAAAAGCCATCATGTATCCGATAATCTGGAATATTCTTCATGTACCCTCTCTCGTATATAGGCCCACTGTATTTAGCTTTAAAAATCTCTGACCATTTCACATTTCTTGTATCCAATCCAAATCTTTCAAGTTCTTTAAGATAAACTCTCTTAAGATCTATCAACATCTCATCTCGAATTGATTCGATTTTTTCTGGAGTGGTATAGCTCGCTACATACATTATATGTTCTCCGTAATCTTCAATGGGCATAAAATTTGTATGTTCTATGGTAGCTCCAAAAGAGGTTGAAGAATAGTTTATCCAGTAAATATCACTAAAACTATCTTTCATACCGATGAGCATGCATATACTACTCTGATACCTAATTTTAGGTAATCCTAGAGAATTTCTTATGTTCAAATCCAATTCTGGGATAGGTGCTGTAAAAATTATTACGTCAAAGCTCTCACCATTTACTTTCCATTTCCCAAACTTAGATATTTTTGCTCTTTCATTTCTTATTTCAACGTTTTCCGCTAATCTTTCTATCATCTGCCAAAATCCATGTCTCAGATATCCAAGTTTCTCTCCTTTAAAGTTGCGATTGCTCCTTAGTTTCATTCTCGCAAGCAACCAAGCGTAACTAACCTCTCTGTAATTTTCTCCAAACTTGGATCTGAGTAGAGGGAGAAAAAATTTTTCAAAGAGTTCTTTACCTGCTTCATTTAAAATACCATCGATAACACCTATCTCATCATACTCATTAAATTCTCTCCTTTTGGCTGATAATACTAATTTTATAAGCTTTAGTTTTTCTAAAAAATTCATTCCAGGATATTTCAATATCTCTAATGGAGTTGTAAGTGAGTATATTTTTTCGCCGTATTCTTGTCCAACTTTTACATACTTCCATTTTATCTTTCCAGAGAGGTTTAGTTCTTTAAGTGTGTTTATTAGGTAAGTATCGTTCTCAAAGAAATGATGATAAAAAGTTTCAATACAGTAATTATCTCTACAATAGGAAGATAGCATACCTCCAACTCTTTGAGCTTCAAAGACAACTACCTTGGCCCTTTCTGACAAAATTCTGGCAGAATTTAATCCAGACAAACCAGCTCCTATAACTGCAATTTTAATCTTCAACCCTCCTTTATGTTGTATACTCTGAATTTATTCTCACATATTCATAACTGAGGTCGCATCCTATTGCGTAACCTTCAAACTTTCCTTTATGAAGATCTACGATAATTTTAACAACTTTTGCTCTCTTTAACAATTCTCTTGCCTCATCAATAGAATCTAAAACTTCACCCTTTTTAACTATCTTGACATAGTTTTTGCCATCACTTAGATCTATACTTATGCATTCATCCACTTCAGCATTTGAATACCCGATTGCACAAACTATCCTTCCAAAATTTGGATCTGCTCCGAATAGAGCGGTCTTAACTAAGAGAGAAGATGCTATCGCTTTTGATACTTTAATTGCATCCTCTTTACTTTTAGCTCCTTTTACTATAACTTTCATCAACTTTGTTGCTCCCTCACCATCTGAGGCTATTTGTTCTGCAAGATCCATGCAGAGATCTAAAAGAGCTTTGGTGAACTTCTTATAATCTATCTCTTTCTTTGATGTTGAGATCAGGAATACTGTATCATTTGTTGAAGTATCTCCGTCCACAACTGTTCTATTGAAAGAGTTTTCAACCGCATATTTCAAAGCTACATCTAACTCGAATTTTGAAAGCTTTGCGTCAGTAATTATGAATGCTAACATAGTTGCCATATTAGGGGAGATCATTCCAGCTCCTTTTGCAACTCCAGCTATTTTAACACCATCTACTTCCCTATATGCCATTTTCGGATAGCGATCAGTAGTCATTATTGACTCAGCAAATCTTAATGTTGCCTTTTCACTTCTATCTAATTTCTCAAAAACCTCATCAGCTAACTTCTCTATTAAATCAATATCGACTTGCACACCTATAACTCCAGTTGATGCCACTGCGATTTTTCTTACATCACAACCGATCTTTTTTGCAAGAATTTCTGCCATTTTTTTAGCGTTTTCAATTCCTCTTTTTCCGGTGAATGCATTTGCATTTCCACTGTTTACTATAACTCCTTCAACCTCATCTCCAAGGTTTTTAATATTGAACTTGATGGATGCGGATTTTATGCTATTTTTTGTATAGACTGCAGATATTTTTCCCTTACACTTAATGATTCCTACTCCGTATTTTCCTTTTTTTATACCGTAGCAGAGAACACCATCTATAAGATGGAGCATAATCAGTATTATAAGAGGAGTGAAATAACATTAACTGTTTTGAGAATTAAGGTAACGGGAGATGTTCAGGATAACGAGATGAACAAAGAAAGATGAAGGTATAATAATAATTAAATTTTTAACTGTATATTGTGAAAATCATAGGATGGCAGAGATGACTTTGAAAGAATTAGCAGAAATCCTTGCTGCAATAAGACTAAAGTTAATTAAGATTATAGTTGTAATCGGAGTTATATGGGCTTTTTCATTTGCATTCATCTCTGATATAGTTATAATAAAAATAAAGGAGGATCTCCTACCAAAAGGAGCAAGTCTCATTTATCAAGCCCCTTTAGAGGGATTGATACTTAAACTTAAAATCTCATTAATATTTGGGATAATTGCTGTTTTACCCTATCTAATCTATCTCAGCTATAAAACATTAAAAACAAGAACCGAACTTTTAAAGAGTGTCAATATTTCGAGAAGTAATGCATTGATTTATGGGATAATAGCAACTCTGTTATTTATTGGAGGAGTTAGTTATGGGTATATTATAATGCTTCCAATCTTCTTGAGATTCTTATTCATGTCAGCACAAACACAGGGAGTATTAACCTTGTATTCAATTAGTGAGTTCATAAATTTCGTTGTTCTTATGTTATCCATTTTTGGAATTATCTTTCAAATGCCGTTAATTATGTTTTTCTTAATAAAGAATGGTATAACGAGTCTTGAAACATTCAAATATTATAGGAGATATTTTTATGTAGGTTTTTTTACTATTGGGGCCATTATAACTCCTCCTGATGTTTTTACTCAAATTATGGTGGCTGTGCCAATGTTACTTTTTTTCGAGATTAGCATAATTGTTGTCAAGATTTTAACTTAATGAAAGATAAAATTTTTAATCCGTTAATCTATTTTGTATTTGTAGTTAATTAAAATCCAAAAGGGCTCGTAGCTCAGAGGAAGAGCGCCGCATTCGCAATGCGGAGGCCCCGGGTTCAAATCCCGGCGAGTCCATGCTTTGATTTTATTTAAAAATACGATATGTTGTTATATATTGCTATATATTTTAATAATATAAATATAATAATATTAAATCATATTAAATTATTATACTAAATGCATCATTTTTATCTTTCAGAATCATAAAATCAGAATCACAAAAGAAATTAATTATGGTAACTAAATCTAAATAGTATGAAAAATTCCATACTGGTTTGATGAGAAGTTAATAGACACCAACGCAAAAGCTTTTGGGGTTTATTTAACTCTGTTGAGATCTAGATTTGAATATGAGTGGTGGTCACAAGAAACAACACCACCAATCATATACTATGTTAGAAGTGAGATTTCAAAGTTTTTAGTTGGAAAGGAGATGTTCGATGCTTTTGAAAGTTCAAGAGAGTTTTTAATGTTATTACATAAAAATGAGCATGAGAAATTGAGAGAAGACAAAGAAATTCTGGATAAAATAGAAGCGAAATATTATGAAAAATTCAGAAATGCCTCTTATAAGTATTTTAAAGAAGAAATTATCGATAACAATCTTAAGAATTTTATTAGAATGTTTTTAAAAGATGTAAAAAGTTGTGTAATATCAAAACATGATGTAAGTAGCTGTGGTAGTATTAAGCTTTCCTCTCCTATCTATCAGGAAAGTCACTACAAGGATTATTGGAATCAACTTTTCAAAATAATAGATTATAAAAGAATAAAGAAATAACTAAAGTACTATCAACATCTGGAATAGTCTTATTTAATGATATAATCCCTGCACCATTTTTTGAAGATTCATTTATAGAGAGATTGGCTCCATCAAAAGAAAGTAAAAAAGTTGAAGAAGTAGAGATAGTAGTTAAAGAAGAGTTCAAAAAGAAGTATGTGAGTAAAGTTCCAACAAAAGAGATATTAGAAAGTATTGTTTCAGACGTCCTTAAAGATCTGGGATTTAAGGTTGAACCAAATAAAAAATTAAGAGGAAAGAGGGGAGGGGAGATAGAAGTAGATGTATGGGCGTGGAAAAAAGTAGGGAATACAAATTTTTATGTTTACTCATCATGTAAAAATTGGAATAGAGAAGTGG
>WAJX01000247.1 GCA_015523665.1 Ferroglobus sp. | reverse complement strand
TGTTCACAGCTACTAAAGTATTATAAAATATTTATAATTTTATAATTACACATTATAATTATATCACAAAAAATAAAAATTAAAAAATATAATTAAAAGAATTATATAAAAAATGAAATAAAAATTAAAGAAAAGTTATTTTCTCATTTTAATTTTTAATGTTAAAGCTATGACTATAGCTGCTATCAACAATGGCAATCCTATGAATGGAGATCTTTTAGTTTCTTCTTTTCCTATCTGAGTTTCTAGTGATTTTATCCTCTTTGCGGTTTCATACCAGTTTAATAACTTGAGATATTTATCACCCACAGCCTCAAAGAGTCCATGCCAATGTGCGTAGTCTGGCCCTTGCATAGCTGCACCCATTCTCCATCTCCTTCCATCATGATGCCAGATGTAATACCAGCTAAGCTCAGGATATTCATCAATTGGATTGCTTTTGTTAGCCAACCCTTCTTCATATATTTTATCCAATAGAGCTTTTGCAGATCTTGCTATTTTGTTATAATCCTCAACAACCGCATCGAATTCTGTGAAGTAGTTATCTACCCATCTCGGGCTATGGCAACCCCTACAAACTTGTTTCATTCTCTCTCTGTTCTCTTTGGCTTTCTCCTCATCCGGTTTAGCCTCTCCAGTGGGAACAAGATTGGATGGATACCATTGAGCGGTGCTTATCTTCGGTTGCAATTCCCAGTAAAGTCTCTCTCCAACATCATGTGTAGATTTAACTCCGTTGAACTCGCTCATATGACATACCGCACAGGTTGGAGCTGGGGTATTTTCGGGAGTGAGTTTTTCAGCTTTCAAGAAACTCTTGTTTTCAAAGCTGAAGAATATATTTCCGTGTTTACTCTCCTCATATATCTCCATTTGTGGATGATCAGGACCGAGATGGCATTGTCCGCAAGTTTCTGGAGATCTCGCCTCTTCTATACTGAATTTATGTCTGGTATGACATGCTGTGCAACTTCCTGGCGTGCCGTCAGGGTTTAATCTTCCAATTCCACTATTAGGCCAACCCTTTACTATGTTTCCGTTTTCATCAACTATTACCGCAGTTCCATGACATTCCATACAGTAAAGAATACTACCATATCCTTTCATCTCCTCAAGTAAACCTATTTTATCCATAATACCGCTCGCAGGATATAGAGGAGTTACTCTACTCGCTATATCTTTATAAGGATCATTTTCTTTCATTACATCTTCACTTGGAGCTTCTCCAGCTTTAATCTTCCCTTCCTCTACCATCTTGTTATACCATGGTTTAAATGGGCCTATCAGAGCAGTCCATGCATGTTTACTGTTTAAAAACTCTTGAACTTGCTGGGGATGACATCTCTCACAATACTTTGGTGATGGAACTGGAGTGATTCTAAAGCCATTATGTTCTTTAACACTGGGATCTTTATGTCCTTCAATCTCTCCATGACAATCCAGACAAGTTACTCCATTTTCAGCCATTTTTGAACGCTCGTAGTCCGCTACAATCCCTGGTGTTACAGCTTTGTGGCAGTTTATACACTGATCAGCGGATGCTGTTGAGATAGCAACAAAGACAACTAGAATTGCTATGGCGATAATTTTTTTTAACATATTTATCACCAGTATAAATTTTAATACTACTTTTAAAAAGGTTATCCCTAAAATATTCAAAAATATTTTTACTTTTTATAGATAAAAATTTATTTTTAATTAAATTTATCATTTTTGCTTATTTATATTATTTAATTTAAAAAATGATGTTTTAAATTGCTGTTTTTATTTTGTTGCTAATTATTGTTGTTAGTTTTAGTTTTTAACAAAACTGCATATTTCAAAAACAATCCCAATATTGTGAATGTGTCTGAATGACTTCTTTGACATTCATCTTCAATTTTTCCATTGCAGAATCTCTTTTTCTCCATTTTAACTTACTTAGATACATCTCTGGTTCTCTTATCTGGCTTATGTCTAATCCAGCCATGGCTGAAATTATCGCTAGATTTGTATAGGGTAAAGCTTCAACACTATAACCTCCTTCGAGTATGGCAACTACCTTTCCATCACAGAGTTTTTCAGCGAGAGTTACAACCTCTTTCATAATAGTTGCATATCCTTTGGCCGTTAAAGCCAAGCTTGTCAAAGGATCTGTGAAGTGATTATCTTGCCCTGCAGATATCGCAATGAACTCTGGTTTAAACTCCAATGCCAAGGGTTTTATAATCTCCTCAAGGATATAAATGTATCCCTCATCAGATGTTCCTGGAGGTAATGGTATGTTTACGGTAAATCCTTCTCCTTCTCCTTTCCCAACTTCGTATATATATCCAGTTCCTGGATAGAGTGGCATCTGATGAGCTGATATAAATAACACTGAGCTATCCTCATAGAATATCTCCTGAGTTCCATCTCCGTGATGCGCATCCCAGTCGATAATGAGTATTCTCTCATATCCTCTACTCTTTAGCCATTCAACCATTATGGCCATGTTATTTAGATAACAGAAGCCTGCACCTATATACGGCTTCGCATGATGTCCTGGAGGTCTTATCAATCCAAAGGCGTTTTTTACTTCTCCCTCATCTACAACCCTTGCCGAAGTTATAGCACCACCTGCTGAAAGAACAGCTATATCATATAGCCCTACTGGAATGATCGTATCAAAATCGATAAATCCTCCTCTTTTGCTCTCTCTCTTCAGAAATTCAACATATTCTTTGGTATGGACTCTTAATACATCCTCCTCCTCGGCTGGAGATGGCTTTATCAACTTTATGTTCTCATTTTCAAATATTCCCTCTTCCATTAACTGATCTATTGTATATGATAATCTCTCTTTCCTCTCAGGATGAAATGGGTTTTGTTCATGCTCAAGATATTTTTCATCGTATATAATTCCAGTTCTAATTCCAGTCATAAGAACTCCCCACTCACATCTGGCTCTATTTGAGCGATAACATCAGCTATTTTCCCAACCCTCATATTGTTTCTAATCACATTGAATGATCTAAAATAGATTATATTTATCTCATCAACATCTCTTTCATAAGCACCAATATCTATTGCGATTTTTCTCAATACATCCTTTGTGATTTCGATCAACTCTTCATCAGATGGAAACTTAGAAATCCTTTTGGAGAGGTGTATAGTTTCACCATTAAAAATTGCTCTTCCATTCTCACTGTCAAATCTGGCGTAGAGGGTTAAGCTAACTCTTGAAACAGCAACACCGATAGCATTTGCATAGCTGTAGTATCTTGGGAGTACGTATTTAACTCCAGCCTTTTTTGCAATCTTGTCAATTAAATATCCGGCTAAATATCCAGTTCCTATTATCTTTATTGCTCCAAGCTCCTTAACTATCTGAGAAACCATATTTATATAATCTTCAACAACTTTCTCAGCAGTCTTATCAAGTTTTTCATCTCTTCCCACGTTTCTTGAATTTCTGTAATCTCCAATTTCATAACCAATACAGTTAAGAGCATCTGTTAAAGTGAAAAATTCTCCTCCAAAAGCTAATGAATTTCCTTTTCTCTCTGGCCTCAATTCACCTTTGATAACGATACTATCCCCACCGTATGGTATTGAAAACGACTTGACACATCTTATACCAGTTTTATATCCACTTATGAGAGTTTTATCATCTATTAGAAGTTTTCCATCTTTTATAAAAACAAAATCTGTTGTGGTTCCTCCTATATCAATAACTAATGCATTCTTTTCATTCGTAAGGAATTTGGCACCTATTGCAACCGCTGAAGAACTAGAATTGTAAAGCTCTGCTGGACATTTTAGTGCAATCTCATATGGTATGATTCCACCATCTCCTTTGTAGTAGTAGAAATTTTTGATATATCTCTTTATTTTATCGGTCATCTCTTTAACAATCCTGCCCATTCTCGAATTAACGATTGCAGTATTAATTCTTAGAGGGTAATTTAAAATGCTGATATAATGGCTCATAGATATTGAATGCTCATCGAAATACTCCTTAGCAATTTCAAAGATCTTGAGTTCAAGTTCTGGATTTCTTATAGAAAACTTTGATGCTATAGCCAAAGTATCGGCATCACCATTTTTCAAAACGTATCTCACTTCATCTTCATCTATATCTTCAACAACCTCTCCTCTATGGTTTACCGCTCCTTTAACTTGAACTCCGTAATGGCTGTAGTTCAATCCAGGCCCTGGAGTGAGAATTGTTAAAGTTTTCAATCTGTTAAAATTGCCAAAGGTAAAATTTGTAAGTAATGATGTACTAATCACCAATCTACTCTTTTTTAATTCAGCAAGTTTTGAAGCTGTTTTTATAGCAGAAGAAATGCCTAAATCGTTTGGTATTTTAGCGGTTTTTATATCTCCATCATCGATTACAGCTATATCAGTATTCGTCCCTCCAACATCTATTCCTACGATCATCTACATCGAATGAGCATTGAGTTATGCGGTCTGAGCGATTTCAACATCCTCACTCTTCTTCTCAATTTTTCTTCTAAAAATGTCCTTTATTATTATGATATCTCCAACAGCTTTTACAAACCTATAGGGTAAAAGGACACCTCTATATCTGGTTGCGATTAATGCTTTATTAACATCGCTAACAGCGAGACTTCTTATCTGTCTCCTTTCAAAATCTATAACAACATCATCCACTTTTCCCACATATCTTCCTTCGTCAGTATACACTTTCATTCCAAAGAGAGTTGTTATCTCAGCAATCATCTTATCCCCCAATTTCGTGTATTAAGGGAAATATATTAACTTTATCAAAAGACGATTAAATAAAAGTAAATTTTCATAAATTTAAGTTTATTCTGTATTTTAGATACTATTTAATGC
>WAJX01000246.1 GCA_015523665.1 Ferroglobus sp. | reverse complement strand
CATTCAAAACGTCTGAACAGTGGTATGAGATATCTTTGATTTTTTAATTAAAATTAAAGTTAACGTCAGCATCTACATCAATTCTGGAATTCTGAATAGCTTACCCTTAACTTCTCGATAAGATTAACATTTACTTTAATCTCTGAATTTTCTAGACAATAAACGTAAAATTCTAAATTAAGCCAAGATATTTTACTAAAATTTTAGTTGAGATGTTTTTGATAGAACAATGATTCTGATACCTTAAAAGGTTAAATTTTCCTCTGGATTTCAGCTCTTTTGCTATTTTTAATAATAATCTTTTCTAGAAAGTTTATTTTAAGTTTTCTTAAATTTTTGAAATAATTATAAAAATATAAATGTTTTAGATATTTTTCATACTATCTTTAATGACATTACCTTACAGACCTTTTAAAACATCCAGTAAATTTATAGTGAAAAACCCTGAAAAGATTGTATGCATTCTATTTTGGTTAATTTAATCTGATTTATTCTGACAATACTACAGAAAACGCCTTAATCTCCTATTTTATTTTTTTATTTGTTTTGAATATAATTTATATTATTAAAATTAGATTATTAATATAAAATAAGAATTAATTTTTGAGAAATGTTTTATAAATCACTCAGTAAACTGACACTTAATGAGAGAGAGAATTCTCGAAGTTCTTGAGAAATATGATTTAGACAAGATCTCTATCGCAACATTAGGTAGCCATTCTGCTCTTAACATACTGAAAGGAGCTAAAGATGAAGGATTTAAATCTGTTTGTATCTGCAGGAATGAGGAGGATAAAATTTACAAGCTTTTTGGAGTGGCTGATGAAATAATATATGTTAATGATTTTAAAGACCTATTAAAGGAGAGAGTTCAGGAAAAGCTTTGGAATTTAAATGCAATTCTCATTCCTCATGGTTCATTTAACGCTTATATTGGGAGATTTGAGAGATTAATAGTGCCGATATTTGGAAATAGAATTTTGATGGAGTGGGAAACTGTAAGAGAAAATCAGGAGAAATGGTTAAGGATGGCTGGAGTTAAAATGCCTGAAAGTTTTAATTCAGTTGAAGAGATAGATAGATTGGTTATAGTGAAATTTCCAGGGGCTAGAGGAGGGAAGGGATATTTTCTTGCCTCAACTCCAGAAGAGTTTAGAAGAAAAGCGGATGACTTATTAAAAAAAGGATTAATTGATGAAAAAGACTTTGAGAATGTTTTCATTCAAGAATACGTTGCTGGAGTTAATGTTTACTTTTCCTTTTTTTATTCAAAGGTATTTAATAGAGTTGAGCTGATAAGCATAGATAGAAGATACGAATCGAATGCAGACGGAATTGGGAGAATACCAGCTAAAATTCAGACATCATTAGATATATCCCCTTCCTATACAGTTGTTGGAAATTTCCCAATAGTTTTGAGAGAGAGTATGTTGAACAAAGTTATTGAAGCAGCAGAGAAGGTGTATGAAGTCTCTAAAGATATAGCATATCCAGGGATGGTTGGACCCTTCTGTCTTGAGAGTGTTATAGATGAGAAGGGAGAAATATATTTCTTTGAAATTTCAGCTAGGATAGTTGCAGGGACTAATACTGGAATTCCAACTTCTCCTTATAGTTACATTCTCTTTGGGGAGAATATGTATATGGGTAGGAGAATTGCGAGAGAGATAAAACTTGGAATTAAAAAAGGAGTTTTGGAGGATATGATATATTAATTGTAGGAAAACTGATGTAATTGTAATTCTAATAATCTCTTATAAGTTCTGGGTTTTTCTTACTGTAATCAACATAAAACCCCAACTTTTCGAGGTATTCGTAACTTCTTTTCCCTTTTCCATGAATCATAAGTTCAAGGAGGTCATCCTTTTCATCAATATCTATGCTGGCATAAAAAGAATCAAAAATTGACGCTTTTATTTTCATCTGTTCTGCAATTTTTAGATGTTTGATAAAGCTTCCATAGTGATAGCTCACTCTAAAATTCTTTACTCTTGAAAAGAGCATATTTGTCCCCCCTCTTCTTCCAGGTGATAGAATTATATCGCCCTCAATTTTTAAGAAATTGTTGAAAATTTTTTTTGAGAGTAAGGGTATGTCTGACATTATCACAGCGATATCGCCCCTCTTCAGCAGGGAATTTATGGCTATATTAAGCTCTCTCCTATCCTCTATAAACCTGAAAGATTTTATAAAATCATCGGCTTTTGGAACTAATAAAACAGCATCACCAACAGCATCTATTACATCTAAAAGCATCTCCTTTGAGAAATTAATCCTCTCATCTATACTCATCATATCAGCTAATCTACTCTTTGGATTTTCAGCTTTAAATGGTATGATTACTTCCATTTTTATCACCTAGCCGATTTTGAGGATTCTAAAAAATTTCTCATCATATTTAGTTTTTCAATTTTTCTTACATTATTTCATCTGATAATTGTCGTTAATAGCTTCTAAAATTCTCCAAATAAACCCGAAAAAGATATAATATTTTAATGAATTTTTACTAACATGGATTTAATTTGTAGATTTGTTGAAAAAGATGGGGAGATAATAGGAGAGAGTATTGATGTTTTTGAGGGTCATTTAATAGTAAAAAGAAGAGAGAAGTTTATAGGCGTCCCTCTTAACGTTGTTGAGTTGATTAATGATAAAATAATCGTTAGAGATTTTGATGAAAAAAGGGGAGAAGAAGTTGGAGAGAAGTGGATAGAGAAAACGTCAAAGCCGATAACTCTTGAAGAATTGGAGATTTATGGATTCGGAGAAAAGTGAGTATAAGCAAGTTATAGTTGTAAGAGAAGATTTGAACCTTTCTAGAGGTAAGATTGCAGTGCAAGTTGCACATGCATCCATTCTTGGTTTTGAAATAGTAGATGAAGATATTAGAAAAAAATGGAAATCTGAGGGACAGAAAAAAATAGTCCTGAGTGTTAAAAATTTGGATGAGTTGATGAAGATATTTGAAAAAGCAAAAAAAGAGAATCTACCTACTGCTTTCGTTAAGGACAGAGGATTAACAGAAATTCCTCCAGGAACTATAACTGCTGTTGTAATTGGTCCAGAAAAAGGAAATAAAATTGATAAGGTTACAGGAAGCTTAAAATTACTTAAATAACTCGTATTATAATAATAAACGATAAAAT
>WAJX01000245.1 GCA_015523665.1 Ferroglobus sp. | reverse complement strand
TATCTGATTACCGCTATTGTAAGCTCTGTGGTGAAATGACAATTTCAGAGATATGCCAATTTTGTAGAAATGTAATGAAATTTGGAAAAATATCTTAAGATTTGGATTCGACTTCAGATTCGACTTCAGTAGACTTTTCATCTTTACTCTCATCTTTCTTAATCATCTCATCTCTCAAAAATCTTTCAACAAATTCCACTTCTCTTATATCAGGTAGATGTTTAAATATAGATTCAACAACCGCAAGCTTACCTATAATAAAATATTGATTAATCGAAACATCTTTTGGAACATTAACGATCGTCTTTCCATCGTGAATTTTAACATCTAATTCTCTTCCGGTATGTATAAGGAAGAGAGATTTAACCTTTTCAACTGGATCGTCAATTTTTTCTTTTATCTCATAATCAAATATCACTTTCTTTCCTGCTAGTGGATGATTAAAGTCAATTATAGCTCTCCTACCTACTATTTTTTCAACAATTCCCACTTTATTCCCAACTCTCACTCTCTCACCGACAGATGGTTTTTCTTTAAATTTTGTAAGAGTTATTACCTCTTTATTTTCTGGATCATATTTTCCAAAAGCCTTTTCTGGGGGTATTTCAATACTCCCTCTAAACCCAACTTCCTTTCCTTCTAAGGCTTCATCTAAACCTTTTAAAACATGTCCTTCTCCAACAACAATGATTACATCTCCATATCTCGCATGTTCTTCATAAACTCCATGTTCCTTAGCTATATTCTCATCAGTAGAGTCTATGACTGTTCCATCTTCAAGCTTAGCTGTATAACTGATTTTTACAAAATCTCCTTTTTTGATCACGTTACCACCTCTTATTCTCCACCATCTTTTTTGCGATAAGAGTGTAGATATAAAAAGTTGATGTTACCTTTACATAATTTTATATTTTATCAATAAATACATCACTTAATATAAAATAATTTAATAGTAAATTAATAATTATTTTAATAAAAAACTTATATTTCAAGAAATAAAGTTTTTATAAAAATTAAATATTGTGTAAATATTTTGGTACGTTTTCATCATAAGGTGGAAAGATTATCCCCTTTTCGGTTACTATGGCAGAGACGTAATTTATTGGAGTAGCATCAAAAGCTGGGTTGAATACCTCAACATCCTTTGGAGCTATTAAACTTTGTTTACACTTCACATGACAGTAGATTAACTCGTCTTTATCTCTCTCTTCAATCTCTATATCTTTAGCTCTCTTGTTCCAATCAAAAGTTGTTAAGGGAGCAACAACATAAAAAGGTATTTTATGCTCTCTTGCTAAGATAGCTAAAGTATATGTTCCTATTTTGTTAAATACGGCATCCTTTACTATTCTATCGGCCCCTACAAATACCTTATCAACCATTCCTTTTTGCATAACTATTCCAGCCATGTTATCTGTTATCAATGTAACCTCTATTCCATCTTGAATTAACTCCCATGCTGTAAGTCTAGAACCTTGATTTAGTGGTCTGGTTTCACAGACCACCACTCTAACATTCTTTCCTTCCTCTATAGCACTCCTTATAACCCCTAACGCTGTCCCCCAATCAACTGTTGCAAGTCTGCCTGTGTTACAAATTGTGAGTATAGTATCTCCATCTTCAATTAATTTAGCCCCATAACTTCCCATTGTTTTGTTCCTTTCCACGTCTTCATCAGCAATTTTTTCTGCCTCTTTTAATGCGAGTTGTCTAATTTTTTCAATACTCTCTCCTTGCAAAGCTTTTTTTAATGTGCGTTCAATCCCATAGAAGAGATTGACCGCTGTAGGCCTGGTGGAGGATAATATGTTTGCTGTCTGTCTTATATGTTCCTTAAGGTCTTCAACATTATCAAAATCCTTTTCAAATGCTGATAAAGCAATCCCATAAGCTCCAGCTGCTTCTAATGCTGGAGCCCCTCTTATGGATAAATTTTTTATAGCTCTTACCAAATCTTCAACCTTTTTACATTCTAAAATTTCAAGTTTATCTGGTAACTTTGTTTGATCGATCAATTTTACACAGCCATCCCAAAATATCGTCCTCATAAAATTCATTATATGTGGGGTTTTAATAAATTTAAGGAAGTAATTGTTATTGATAATTTTTATAGTTTAGTTTAATAATCATTATTTGATAATATAATAATATAGATGATGCGAATTGATTATAGAGGAGAGCTACATAGTAGAGATTAAAGTGGTTATGGATTCTGTAAGTATGATTTTTAAGTATGATGAATTTTTCGATTTTAAATTGGTTTGGGTTCAAGAATATTCATAAAACAATCTTATAGCTTTATCTCAATTACATCAAGCTTTTTACACGATCTCACAACTATACCGATTTTGAAGTATTGAGGTTCCTATCGTAACACTAATATTAAAGAAATTTAAACTATATTTTATGGACTTATCAGAGCTAATCGATGAAGCGTTACAACTGGCAACAAAAAAAGATAGATTAATAGAGATTGATGAAGAAAAATTTACAGTTTTTGGAGATTTACATGGAGATTTCGATACGTTAAATACACTCATAAAAAACGCTCATAAACCATATATCTTTCTTGGAGATTATGCAGATAGAGGAGAAAAGCAAATAGAAGTTTATGAGTTGCTTCTAGCCGAATATATAGATGGTAATGCCATCTTAATTAGGGGTAATCATGAAAGTGATGAATGCTATCCTCATGATTTTCCATACCATCTCTACATACGTTATCGTGAAGAAAGTGAGGAGATTTATAATCGTTTTAAAAATTTTTGGGAAAGGTTGCCTTTTTCGGCTATAACTAGCGATTTATGGCTTGTTCATGGTGGTATTCCTGTTGGGTATGAGGGTGTTGAAGTCGTTAATGTTATCAAACGTCCAAACGATGATGCAAAAGTTCAAATGCTATGGAATGATCCATGGGAAGATGATGAAAGTCAGTTTAATTTTAAAAGAGGTGTAGGAATACTCTTTGGCAAAAACGACACAAAAAAATTTATCGAGGCTTTGGACATCAAGTGCATAATCAGATCTCATGAACCTTATAAGATTTTAAGAGTAGAACAAAATGGAATGGTTGTAACTATAGGTTCTACAGCAAAACCTTACGGATTAAGACAAGCAAGCATTCTTGTGATAAGAGATGAGGGCTTTAAAAATGGGTTCGATCTTGCAAAAAAGTTTGGTCATATTTTTAATATAACTTGATTTATTGTAATTAATTAGAAGATTATCTATATTATTCAGTAATTTAACAAATTTATTATAATAATAAAAGATTATATTATTTTTAATACAATCTTATTAAAGT
>WAJX01000244.1 GCA_015523665.1 Ferroglobus sp. | reverse complement strand
CTTACTGAGAGTGATATACCAAAACACTTGAGAAAGTTGTTTTATGGGAATAGTGGTATAAAAAGACCTCTGATTGTAAAAATGGATATGTTAAAAAGAGTCGATGGAGATGTAGATTCACTCAAAACTCTCCCATTTGTTGATTACAATGCGTTTAACAAACAGTTTAAATTGATATCAATTGAACTCGCATCAAAATGGATGTTAAAAAATGGTATCGAACTCATAGAAAAGAATCCAGTTCTCGCATATTACTTCCAAAACTTTAACTCTCCGGATAGTTCACTAAATATATCCTATGAGGAAGCAAAAAGGAAGAATGAACCCGTCTATACTGATAAAGAATGGATAAAATGTGTTGTAGAAGAGTTATCTAAAGATGAAGAATTTGCCGAAATGTTAAATTTAGTACGGATATACTCTCCAGAAGATATAAAAATAGATTTTAGCGAAGTTGCTCTTGAGGAAGATCAATTAGAGGAGATAAAAAAAATCGAAATTGCGATAAAAGAAAGAGAGTATCTCCGAAAGATAGGATTGACCGATATCGGGAAGCTTTTGTTTGTTGGACCTCCAGGAACTGGGAAAACAACAACTGCAAGAGCTTTGAGTAAAAAATTACGCCTACCTATACTTGAAGTCAGACTTTCAATGATAACGAGCCAATATCTTGGAGAGACATCCAAGAATATAGAGAAAGTTTTTGAATTGGCTAAGAAATTAAGTCCATGTATACTCTTCATCGATGAATTTGATTATGTAGCAAAAACTAGGACTAGTGATGAACATGCAGCTGTAAAGAGAGCTGTCAATACACTTCTAAAATCTATTGATGAAATAAACCTCGTTGAAGACGGTGTAGTTCTAATTACAGCAACAAACCATCCTAGTTTACTTGATTCAGCTGTATGGAGGAGATTTGATAAGGTAGTCGAATTTCCAGAACCTTCAGAAAAGGTTAGAGAAAAGATTTTTGAGATGATGTTAGAGAAAATTGATGGGAATTTTAAAATAAAAGAGCTTGTTAAAATTACAGATGGATTCACTGGTGCAGAGATTAAACTTGTTGTGAGGGAGGCTGTACTTTCTGCATTACTTAAAGGTAGAAAAAGATTAGAAATGAAGGATTTGCTTGAAGCTATAGATGAAATAAAGAAGAGATATAACCTCAAATATTCTTACTGATATGATAATAACTCTCTTAGGTACCGGTGATTCTCCAGGAACACCTGTTATAGGGTGTCATTGTAAAACTTGTGAAGATGCGAGAAAAAATGGATGGGAAAGGAAAAGATTTTCGATCTTAGTTCAGCACAATGGAAAGAATATGCTAATAGATACCTCTCCAGATCTGAGAAAGCAACTTCTCCTAAAGGGGGTTGAAAAAGTTGATGCAGTCATCTGGACTCATTCACATTACGATCACTTCGCTGGCTTTGGAGAATTTTACAGAGTTCAAAAGAATGTGATAGTTTATTCTTCTCCAGAGGTTCATGAGGATATAGCCAGATTTATGTTTTTCATGAAATATAAAACTGTTGAGGTTGAACCGTATAAAAGCTTCGATTTTTACGGATTAAAAATAACGCTTATAGATGTCAATCACCCTCCTCTAAGAAGAGCTCATGGAGTTGTTATAGAGGGCGATAATGTTAAAGTTTCTATTACAGGAGATACGAATAAAGATATACCAAAAACCTCCATGGAATTTATGGAGAATTCCGATCTACTCATAATAGATGCGATAGCTCCAGAAGGTTATAAGTTAAAAAAACATATGAACGCTGGAGATGCTTTGAGAGTTTCAAAAAAATTGAAGGCGAAGAAAGTTGTTTTTACACATATAGGTCATTTCTATCCCGTCAAAAATAACTACCCATTAGGATACGACTTCCAAACTTTTGACTTTAAGAAGGTGACCCTTAATGATTTCATGTGGGATTGATATTGGAGGGGCTAATATAAAAATCTACAGAGGTGAGGTTGAGTCTTATTATTTTCCAATGTGGAAAAAAAGAAATGAGTTCAAAGATTTTCTAAGATCTTTAAATATAAAAGCTGACAGAGTTGGGGTTGTAATTACTGCTGAACTTTCCGATACTTTCAAAAGAAAAGATGAGGGAATTAGATTTATCGAAACAGTTGTAAAAAAATATATTGATGGAGAAGTTTACTTTATGAATATAAACGGAGAATTAAAAAAAGAGATTGATGATCCAAAGCTTTTCTCAGCTTCAAACTGGATGGCATCAGCACTATACCTATCAAAGGAGTTCGATTCTTTCATACTTGCCGATATGGGTTCAACAACAACAGATGTGATCCCAGTTTATAAAAAGAAGGTGATAGCCTCAAAAACTGATTTCGAGAGATTAAAAAGAGATGAATTAATTTATATAGGCTTATTAAGAACTCCTCTCTGCTACATTCTCGCTGATGAGAAGATTTCTTCAGAATTTTTTTCTATAACAGCAGATGCTATGAGAGTTATAGGACTAATTGACGAAAAAGATTATTCATGTGATACGCCCGATAACAGAGGAAGAGATTACGAAAATTGTATGCAAAGAATTGCAAGACAATTTTGTTGTGATCTTGAAGATGTTGGTATAGATTTTATTTTAGAAAAGGCAAAAAGAGTGAGAGATATCATGATTGAAAAGGTATCTTTCGCCTTGAACAGGAAAAAGGAGGAATTAGGAATTAAGAAAGTTATAGGATGCGGAATAGGGGAGAGTATCCTTAAAACAGCTTCATATAAAGTTGGAATGAAATACATCTCTCTAAAAGAGAAATACGGTAATATCTCTAAAATATTTCCAGCCTTTGCTGTTGCAAAACTCGTTGAGGAGATATAATTTACAACTCGCTTAGATATTTTCATATAAAGGTATAGAT
>WAJX01000243.1 GCA_015523665.1 Ferroglobus sp. | reverse complement strand
TAATACCTAATATACAAGGTAATTTACCAATAACCGAATGTATATAGTTGTAATTGTCAAAAGAGTCGTTTTTTAAGATTTTTTGTGTTAACTCAATTAAAGCTTTCGTATCATCCATTTCCCCATTTTTGAGAGATGAATTTTTTGAAGCGTATGGATATGAATACAGATATGTTATGTTATTTGTTACAATGTTCCAGTCCACTTTTGAGTTATCCGCAAATAGTAGAAGTATTCCAAACGTGTTATTATTCAAATTGTTCGATTTAATCTCAAGCATATCCGAAGCGATACCCACAATAGCGTATTTCCATCCGCTGATAGATAAATTCTCTACTGTAACATTCTCTATTCTTAGATCCGGATCGATCCAGTAAATACTATTATTACTATTCATCACCAAAATCCCAATAAATCCATTATTTCCTTCAATATTGTATCCGTTTCCATCGAAAATGACATCGTTTGCCATTATACTTATACAGAACATCGAATTAGTCGTTATATTGTTAGCGAGAACGTATTTTCCAGGCAGAAATATGTCAGTGCAATTCATAACATAGTTAACAGAGTATTCCATTATTGTAATATTAACATTCACAACATCACTACCAGAAACAATTATTTGGTCGGGAATGTCATATATGCTTCTATTCATCGCTACTCCAGCAGGTTCTCCAATATCATACTTTCCATTCGGATAAATGTCAAGATTGGCATAGATGTAGTATGTTCCATTAGGTAGGATTAGATTAAACTTGCCTGGGTTACTAATCACAACATATCTCAACGGAGGAGATCCTGATGAGAGTGGTTGTGTATAAGCTGCCACAACAATATCTCCAGTCTTGTTTCCTGAATAGGAGACATACCCAGTTACATTATACTCTCTAACATGATATACGCCTATTGTAGCGTTCATTATTGGACCAGGCATACTTATATTAGTGATTCTCACATAACTCGGCGATCCATTGTAGAAATTGCTATTGGGATTTGAGAATTCAGTAAAGCCAATAGTGTTATTATACCATGGATCACTTGCATCACCATAATTAATTCCGTAATCGAGGTCGTTTCTACCATCTGCCTCCTCAAGATCAATGAACTTGTGAGTTTCATCATCATTTGAAGTTACGCTTTCATCAATATGCCAGATGAGTAAACCTTCTCCAGGTAGAGCAGCATCAAAACCAGTCTTATACCTATTCTCTACAAGGAAGTATTCTCCAACTCCATTACCAAACCTATCCCAATCCCATGGACCATTTGGATTGTTAAGAATTTTGTAAGCTACAGGATTCTCTTCAACGTTATATATTGCCACATCTCTTGGTGTTGAAATGTTTACTGGGTTAAGCCATCCTAAAAACCATTTACACCATGCAGAGATGTGAGCTGGAGTATCTCCAGGATATACTATCCCATTCCAACTTCCTGATGCCATTAAATCCCAGTCTCCAATACCATACGATGAATAATCTCTATCGTAAAGATCTGGTAATCCAAGAGCATGTCCAAACTCATGAGCGAAGACACCAACCGTTGATATAATTGTGCCACTATTAAGTGGTTGAGTTTCTGGTTGGATTGTGTAATCGTTGATGTATACACCATCATTAGTTAGATATGCACTTCCAAGGAAGTATGCAAGAGATGACCTATGTGACCATATATCACAATCATCTCCACTCGCTTCAGTCCCATTACCAGCATGGATTACCACAACAACATCTACGTAGCCATCCCCATCGTTGTCAAACTGTCTAAAGTCAATATATGGATCCGCTTTTTTCACAGCCTCAAGAACCAGTTCAGCAGACTTTTGAAGTCCATATCCACCATTGTAACCATAATAACATCTCGTGTTATTAGCTGTATACCAACCATCCACAACCCCTGTGATGTAAAGGTTTCCATATGATACCTCATCGTAATAAGATGCCATACTCTTATGATTAGAATGGTTGAGTAAGAGGTTGTAAAAATCAGTCGGTGTGTATATGCTAGATTTGTCTGTGTAATTAATTAAGATTACTGGCACATTGAATGTCCCATTTATAGGCGCTTTTGATATTCTGCCTGAATTCATCAAACTAACTACAAATCTCGCTGTGATGAGTGATTTAGACATTTTTGGCTTTATTCCTTTTGAAAACTTTGGAGGGGAGCTTTTACCTACAATTATGCCAGATGGTGCAAGCTTACCATTTTTGAGTGTAGCATACTCCCAATTACCACTGCTGTCATTAAAGACTATTGTATATCCATCAAGCGTTTCATACCAGCTGATCCATTCATCCCCGACTAACCTTGCCTGAAAAGTACTACCATCCGCATTTTTTAGTTTGTGGACAAATGGTCCCGCTGGAACAGCTAAAGAATTTGTACACATCAGCAGAGCTGTTATCACAACAAAAAGCACTTTTATATATCTCAATTTTTCACCTCCACAATCTTAACAAAAATCTGCGTAGTATTCCAGCTTTTTTCATAAAATGGGATGAGTTTATTCTCTCTTTTTACCCATTCAACAGGTTTAATAGAAAAATGCATACCACAGAGTGTGAAATATATTCCACAACCATCTATTCTATTCCTTATCTCGATTTCTTTACTACATGATTCACCTATTGTTACATTCACACGCTTCACTTTCCCATTACTGATAAACGATATTCTGATTTCTTTATTTCTGTATTTAATATATTTGGTTTCATTCACATTTATATATCCTAAGAACGGTGCAATTGATGTAGCATGTGCTTCATTCCTCATGACAATTGAGGAGTTATCTGTCATATTTCTTCCCACATAATTTTTAGGAAATGTCGATAAAGTTTGATTAATTCTTCCATCAATGCACCCAATTAAAATAACAATTAGAAATAAGAAGACAATAAAAATCAAGTTATTCGTCTTCCATATCTCCTTTCCCCTTATTATTTTTAGCACTAATGCCACTATTTTAATTTTTTATTTTAAAGTTTTACTAACGCTAACCATTATTATTTCCTTTCTATTATTCATTTTTATTTTATCTGATAACAAAAATACTATTTTATGAATTTTGAAAATAAAAATATTATTAATTTAATATTATTTTTAACATAATTTTAAAATTATAAAATTAAATATTAAGTGTGCTACCATGTTATAACAAAATTTTTAAAAATTTTCTCGTTAAAAAGTATAATCCTCTTAAATTAGCTTTAACAAATTAAAATAATAAATTATATTAAAATCAAAAAATCTGATAATCAATATAATCATCAATAAATCCTATCTAAAATATAATCCTTTCTAATACCCAAAGCTATCTCCAATTCTTGAGGTGTTATTAATGGTTTTTTGAAAGTTTTCCAATCATCATAAGCTATCCTAGGACAAGCTGTATTAACATAACAATCAAAGTTAAAACTCTCAATAACCTCTGGCTTTATCTCGTTTGTCAAAAGAATATAACCCCTCCTTCCCTTCTCCTCAATCTTACTTAAGATTTTCCTCGCAAGAGATATCCTATTCTGCCCCTCCTTACAACTAACCAATATACAAAAATTCTCACATCCAGATGCTCTCGCTATAAGTGAGTATCTTTTCTTTAGAAAATCCTCAACTTTCACAATCTCAAATTCGTTTGTGAGAGGGGAGTATCTATAAACCTTCTTTCCAGAATAGATTGCAGCTCCTAAAGGATGAAAAATCCCATCCCCTATAAAGAGTATTGCATCACTATCATTTTTATCAAGAACGCTATAATTACACCCTAAAACCTGTCCTGGATATTCGACATTTCTACCCATCCTCAAAATAACCTCATATCCTTCTTTTTCCAACAACATCTTTATCTCTTGGAATTTCCAGGCGTAATTAGCGGTGCCTATTATAGCTATCCTTCTTTCTGTTACACTCTCCTTCAACAAGTTTAATGCATCCTCTGATAACTTGTAATCTACCCTATAGGGAACATATATAACCCTATCAACATCCAAGAGCTTTGTATGTCCTATATGTATAAGATAATCGACATACTTCAACAATTCCGTATCAACATCACAAGCCCCATAAGTTGGAGAGGATGAAATAATAACCTCAAAACCCTCCTCTCTTAACTTTTCTACAATCTCTCTAGCCCAATATTTAAGTCCATCAGGAACTTGTAAACCCAGTGTTTTAACATCTTTAATATCAACCTCTAAATCTTTAAATTTTTGCCCGTTTTTATGTTTGTCAACTCTGGATAAAAGAGAGAAGATGTAATCAAAATCTATCCTATTCAATATCAATGACTCTAACTCCATTTTTATTAACCTCAACTTTAACAAGACTTCTCACTCTATATCCCATCTTTCTCAATTTTTCTGCACCATCACCTTTTTCTATTACCGCAATAAAATCTTTTACTATCGCTCCAGCTTTTTCAAGTGCTTTAAGTGTTGCAAGAGCTGTTCCACCAGTTGAAATTACATCATCAACAACAATGACTCTATCCCCTTTGTTTACACCATTTATATACAATCTCCCTTTTGAATATCCAGTTTTCTGATCTACAACAATCTCATTAGGTAGATTATATGCTCTCTTTCTAACAACTACTACAGGAATGTTTGTTACTAAGCTTAAAGCTGTTGCAATAGGAATGCCCATGGCTTCTATTGTAACTATCTTATCAACATCGAGATCAGCCATCCTAATTATCCCAGAAACCACTTCCCTCACTATATCCGGATCAAGTTCTGGAACTCCATCAGTTAGAGGATGGACAAAATAAGGGTAATCTCCCTTCATTATTACCGGAGATTTTTTCAGACTTTCCAAAAATTTGTGCATTCTCATCTTTATCCATCTTATTAACTTTTACTCCGTTTATATACTCTCATCTTATCTTTACTCTATCTTTATTATTATCTTAATTATTATCTTATTGTTTTATTATCTCATCTATTATCTCATCTTTCTTTCCTTAAATTTTCTAATATGAGTTTCATTTCTGTTCTAGCAACCACCTCTTTTATCATTTGCACAGCATCAGGATTTGCTGAAACACTGTCTATTCCAAGCTTTACTAGTTTTTCAACAACATGTGGATAGCTCCCAGCCTGCCCACATATCGATGTTTTAACTCCATATTTCTTACAAACCTTTATTACATGTTCAATAAGTTTCATTACAGCAGGATGAGTTTCATCATACAGATATGCAACATTCTCATTGTTTCTATCAACAGCTAATGTGTATTGCGTTAAATCGTTTGTTCCAAAACTCACAAATGTTATCCCTTCTTTTATTAAATCTTCAATTATCAAAGCTGATGCAGGAGTTTCGATCATAACTCCAAAATCGATTTTTTCAATCGGTATGCCCTCCTTTATCATTATTTCCTTAGCTCTCCTCACTTCCTCAACATTTGAAACGAGAGGTAACATTATACCTATATTTGTAAATCCTTCTTTGATTAGTCTTTTTATAGCTCTCAGTTCAGCTCTGAAGTGTATATCCTCTTTTAAATCTCTCCTTATTCCCCTAAATCCAAGCATTGGATTTGCCTCTATTGGTTCGTCCTCTCCTCCCTCCATAGCCCTGAATTCATCTGTAGGAGCATCCAATGTTCTTATCCACACAGGCTTAGGATAAAAAGCTGAAACTACTTTCTTCATTCCTTGATAAAGCTCGTTTATATAATCTTCAATTTCCCCATCTTTTATGTATTTCATCGGATGCTTTTTCAAACCCAAAATCATATGTTCAATTCTAAATAACCCAACTCCATCAGCTCCAGTTGCTACCGCCTTTTCAGCTGCTTCCGGGATTGAAAGATTAACCTTAACTTCTGTTGCGGTTATTATCTGATGAGAAACTAATACTTTCTCTTCCTCTTTTTCAACTTTCACTTCTCCTTCATATATAATGCCCTTTTCGCCATCAACAGTTACAAGCATACCTTCTTTCAAAACTTTTGTTCCTTCCTTAGTTCCAACCACTGCAGGAATACCCAACTCTCTACTAACTATAGCTGCATGGCAAGTCATTCCACCTTCATCTGTAACAATAGCTGACGCTTTTTTCATCGCTGGAACCATGTCTGGAGTTGTCATTGTAGTTACCAAAACATCCCCCTTCTTTATCTTGTCAATCTCTTTTTCATTGAGGATTAATTTTACAGTCCCAACACCAATTCCTGGAGAGACACCTAATCCTCTAAGTAAAATCTTACCCTCCTCCATTTTCCTCTCCTCAACTTTAACTTTCCCTTTAATAGTTGTAATGGCTCTGGTTTGAAGAATATACAGTCTACCCTTCTCAATTGCCCATTCAACATCTTGTGGTGTTTGATAATGATCCTCTATGAGTTCAGCAAATCTGACGAGTTTATTAATTTCATCATCACTTAAAACTCTCTCCTTCCCTTTTTTACCAAGTTTAACTTCTACAGTCTCACTATCTTTCCTTGTAAGCATGAATTTCTTATCAGCAATGCTGACTTCAATTAACTCTCTCTTCTCTCTATCGTAAACGTATCTATCCGGAGTGACCATCCCACTAACAATAGCCTCTCCAAGTCCAAATATCGCTTCAATAACACATAACTTCTCACCAGTCACTGGATGAGATGTAAACATAACTCCACTTTTCTCACTATTCACCATTTTTTGCACAAGAACAGCCATGCTAACCTCTTCATATCTAAAACCTTGTTGAACTCGATAATAAATTGCCCTTGGTGTATAAAGACTCCCCCAACATTTTTTAACTTTCTCAACAACATCATCCTCTCCTCTCACATTGAGATACGTCTCCTGCTGTCCAGCAAAACTAGCCTCAGGTAAATCCTCAGCAGTTGCTGAACTTCTTACAGCAACAAAAACCTCCTCTCCTTCTTCTTCACAAAGTTTTCTATAAGCTTTTCTTATCTCTTCTTCTATGTAATCCGGTATTTCAGCTTGCTCAATGATTTCTCTAATTTTTTTTGATACTTCATTTAGTTTTTTTGTATCTTCAACATCTAAACCTTTAACCAAATCCATTATCTGATATTTTAAAGCTGTAGCTTCAAGGAATTCGTTAAACGTTCTAGCATCAACTACAAATCCATTTGGAACAGGAATCTCATTCTTTAAAAGTTCCCCAAGATTTGCGGCTTTCCCACCGACGATAGAGATATCATCCTTTCCAACATCACTCAACCAAACTACACCCATAACAACCACCTGAGAGAAGTCCTTGAATGCTCTTTAAAAAAATTATGTTATCTTTTTTGATAATCACTTATTAACTCATTCACAATCTTAATAATTAATCTTAATAATTTATTTTTAGTTTTTAATTAATTTATTAATTTAATTTATTATTATTTATTTTATTATAATTGTTCATTACAAATCAATACCAGCAAGTTGGCAAAGTTTATATCCTCTTTAACGACAGCTTTTACAATGAAAGTGCTTGTGGCGAGCAACATAGCAAAAGAAGCCATTGAAATGATGAAAAGAGAGGGATTAGATGTTGATGTTAGAGAGGACATAAATGAAGAAGAGCTTAAAGATATAATTAAGGACTACGAAGCTCTCATCGTAAGGAGTAAGCCTAAAGTCACAAAAGAGATAATCGAAAGAGCGAAAAAACTTAAAATAATCGGTAGAGCTGGAGTAGGAACAGATAACATAGATGTCAAAACAGCAACAGAAAAAGGTATAATAATCATAAATGCTCCAACAGGAAATACAATTTCTACCGCAGAATTTACTTTTGGGATGATACTCTCTTCTGCAAGAAAAATACCACAAGCTGATAGAAGTTTGAAAAGTGGGAAGTGGGATAGAAAAAGTTTTGTAGGGATAGAGTTGAGAGGTAAAACTCTCGGGGTTTTAGGGTTAGGAAGAATAGGTTTTGAAGTAGCTAAAAGAGCAAAAGCATTTGAAATGGATGTAATTGCTTATGATCCATACATAAATGAGGATAGAGCAAAAAGTATAGGTGTTAAACTTGTATCTTTTGAAGAGTTAATAAGAAAATCGGATATAATAACAATTCACGTTCCAAAAACAAAGGAGACCGAAAACATGATCTCTGAAAAGGAATTTGAGATGATGAAGGACGGGGTTATAATTATCAACTGTGCTAGAGGGGGAATAGTGGATGAATCAGCTTTATTAAAAGCTTTAAAGTCAGGGAAAGTTTCATCAGCTGCCCTAGACGTTTATTCAAAAGAACCACCAGACTTCGATAATGAGTTGATAAAATCTGAAAAAGTTATAACCACTCCTCATTTAGGAGCATCAACAAAAGAAGCTCAAACAAGTGCTGGAATTATGATAGCGAGTGATATAATAAACCTACACAAAGGTTTACCGGTTGTGAATGCTGTCAATCTACCAACATTAAAACCAGAAGATTACGAATTTCTTATGCCATATATAACACTTGCAGAGAAAATGGGGAAAATAGCATCTGCAAGAATTGAAGGGATGTTCAAAAAAGTTAAGATTGTATATAGAGGAGAGATAGCAAAAAAAGATACAGCTTACATTTCAAGAGCTCTCCTTAAAGGTTTACTTGAAAGCATATTAGGGGATAACATAAATTTGGTTTCTGTAATTCCGTTAGCAAGACAGAGAGGTATTAAAGTTGAAGAAGTAAAAATTGAAGATTCCGATAGCTATGATAGCCTTTTAGAAGTTGAAGTTGAGGGAAATAATAGGATATATATCGCTGGAACGAGTTCTGGGAGAGACGATTACAGGATAGTTAAAATTGACAAATACAAAGTTGATTTTATTCCAAAAGGGCATTACATAATATCGATGCACGAAGATAAACCAGGAGTTATAGGGAGAGTTGGAACTTTATACGGACAATATGGAATAAATATAGCTGGTATGATAGTAGGTAGGTTCGGAGATAAACCTGGAGGAGTTCAGCTTATGCTATTACTTGTAGATGATCCACCAAGTGATGAAGTTTTAGAAAAAATGACAAAACTTGATGGAATAATAGATGCTACCTATATTTATTTATAATTTAATGATATTGATATTATTATTTATTCTTATTTATTAATTATATATATTGATCTTTTTTATCTTATTTAAAATTTTATGTTCCTTATCTGTAAAAATTAGGAATGCTGGGACAATAGTTAAAGCTGCTATCAAGCTAAGGAGAATTGCAAGAACACTAACTAATCCAAAAGTTTTCATTATTGGAAATGGAGAAACTAGCATAGCAGCAAAACCTCCAGCCATTGTCAAACCAGATGTTATTATGGGTTTTCCAATATTTCTCACAGTTATATCCACAGCTTCTTCTGCTGAGAAACCTCTCCTCCTTTCCTCTAAATACCTCTCCATTACGTGAATGGAGAAGTCTATGCCTAACCCGATGGTTAACGAGTTCAAACTTGCAGAGATCAACGTTCTATCAATATCAAAAACATACATCACCCCACCAGTTGCTAATATAACGACTGTTATTGGAATGAGAGGAACGACAGACCTCTTCACATTTCTGTAAACAACGGTTAGGAGTATAAAAACTAAGATATAGCTAGCCAACGTCATCTTATTCTGACCATTTATTATCAAATCTGCAACAAACATCTTAAGAACGACATCTCCAGTTAAATAAAAACCATGAGATATCCCATAAAAAGTTAACTCTTCTTTAACCCTCTTATATATATCCTTAAATTCAAGCCAATCCATCGGAGATACTGTAAAATATACTGCCATCGAAGAGCCAGAGATGTATCTTGATAGTGTTTCTGTGTCAAGCTTTGATAGATATAACTCGAATTCATAATCATTATTCGGTATTTTGCCAAAATAATTTTTCAAAACGCTCCCTAAAGATGAATAATCTGTTATCTTGCTCTCAGATTGTAATACATAATTCGCAAGCTTTTCTATTTCCATAACAGTTTCGGGATTTAACTCATCAATTTCAATAACTGCTATTATTCTATCCTGACTGCCCACTATACTGCGAAGTTCATTCATCTTCCTTATTGCTGGTAAGTCCTGAGGAACGTATTTGTAAAAATCGGTTTGTAATCCCACATTGGTATACCCATAGTATCCGAAGAGTGAGATTATTAGAGTTAAGATTAGTATAGCTTTATATCGCTTTGATGTCTTTATCGCCATAAAATCGAGTATTTTATCTGAAGTTTTAACAGCTCTTTCCTTCTTCCTTTCAGTTTTATCCGTTATAATTAGGAGTGATGGTAAAAATGTAAGACTTAAAAGATAAGCTATAACCAACCCTAATGCTGAAAGAATACCAAACCACCCGAGACTTGGAACCCCAGAGAAAAGCATTGATAAAAAGCCTATAACTGTTGTGATCATTGCCAGAGATAAAGCCAATCCAACATTTTTTATTGAATTTGTAGCAGACTCTCTAGGAGTGTGCCCTTTTCTTCTCTCTTCCTCATATCTAGCCTGAAATTGAGCTGCATATTCTATACTTAAACCTATCAATACTGGAAAGAATGCATTTGTAACTTCAGTTAGTGGTATACCTAAAATTGGCATCAGCCCAAAAGCGATAGTTGCTGTTATGATAGAGATGAGAAGAGGAGTTAAAAGATATTTTTTAGCTTCAACGACTCCTCTAAAAGTGAAAATTAACGCAAGAATCATTAGAATAACTGCTGCTATACCCATATCCTTCAAACTGTCTTTTATTGATTGATTTACTTGATATCTCACAACTGGATTTCCAGTTACTTCAACTACAACTCCAACAGGCTTTTCAACACTTTTAATCCTTGCCTCAATCTCTTTTGCCATTTGCTCGAACTTATCGGGTTGGGCATTTACTTCAATTTCCATCAACATCATACTTCTCTTTGGTATGTAGAAACCCCCGTAAGTGTAGGCCAAATTTTCTAATTCTTTTTCATTTGTAGGAAGGTATCCAAGTTTTTCAATGATTTTATGAGCTGGAGACTTTATCTTCCCAATACCACTAATTTTTGACAATTCATTACCGAGCTTTAAAGCGAATTCAAAAGTCTCATAATTTACGACATCATCTCCTTTTATAAAAACATAAATCGAAGATATAGAGACACCATAATCCTTTGTAAAGAGTTTGTATTGCTTAAACTCTTTGTGTTCCTTGCTAAAGTATGTCTCATATCCCTGTTCCATTGAAACGTTTTTGCTACTTTGAATTGAGAAAATAAAAAAGATCAAAATAAAAATGATGATTATATGTGGAAATCTAGGTATAGTTCTTGAAATTAAGTCCAGTATTCTCATTCTCCCATCTTCTCTACTTCCAATTTCTCATTCCCCAATATGCGAAGATGATAGCCAGGATTGCAAATATAATTCCTGGAGAGTTTATTCTCCTACTCTCAACAACCTCAATTGGCATCTTTGTAGGTTCGCTTATAACCCATTCTCCATTTAAATCTCTGTATTTAACTTCAAGATTTAATGCATAAAGTTTTGGGGTAGCATCCTTATCGACCTTAAGCCTAAAAGAAACGTTTTTAGCTTCTCCAGGATTAAGATCGCCTATGTAAGATGTGTCATCTGTTGTTGAAAATGGATCCACCACCGTTATTCTAGCAGATGCTTCTCTTATCTTAAACTCCCCAACATTCTTCACTTTAACACTAACAACTCTTTCTCCACCAGCTTCTATTACACCTCTCCCAATAACCTCAAATCTCATCTTGGGCTTAACCTCTATACCAACATCTATTTCCTTCTTTACCTCCTTTCCATTGATAGTATAGCTCAAAATGAGTTTTGCTGGATAAATCGTATTTTCAGCGTCGCTAGAAGCTTTAACCTTAAACCTCAATTCAGCCTCATTAACATTTCCAGCAAAAGCCTCTCCAGCTATTGCAGTTAATGGTGGATTAACCTCCAATGTAGCTTTAAGGTTATTAACTAACCTGTCCGCTTTAACTTTAATAAGCACATCCCCTTTACTTCCAGCATATACCGATGAATTCACATCAATAACATTAAACGAAATCTCTGGGTTGACTTTAACACCAAAAGCTACTGTATTAGTTTCTTTAACCTTATCGGCAGAAGTATAAACTCCTTTTATTTGGAATGGATAAATTCCAGCTTCATCTGTAGTGACATCAACTGTAAATGTTACGTTTATTTCCTCTCCAGGTCTAAGATCACCTATAAAATAACTTCCCTGTGATAAGATTGTTTGCAATTCTGCTGGAGGTGTTATAGACACCTTAGGAATAAACATGCTTTTCCCTATAATTTCACTAAGTGCTTTGGTATACTTTTCTAAATTCACTACCTGCATTCCAGAAATCTTAAAGCCAGAAGGAGATGACATTACAACAAAGAGATTTTTAGCAGTTTTTTCACCATTATTCTTAATTGTGAGTGTAATACTTCCCTTTCCTTTTGCTATTAGCTCCCCTTCAACATTAATAACGTCAAGTTTAACATCAGGCTTATCGACATACAATCTAAGCTTTATCTCCTGTTTTTCTTTTTTAAATTTAACTTTCATATAACTCGTGTAGAATTGTGAAGCACTTTCATTAATCAGTGTTATCTTTTCAATCCTTCCAGTCATATTCATTTCTATTATTTGTTGATAAGGTATGAAAGGTGGTAGATTTGTTGAAGATCGTTCAAAAAAGATGTCATCAAAAACCTCATATTTAATATCAAGTGTTATGTAATGCTCTCCAGGTTTAACAGTATCTGAGATATCAATAACGATCGGAAGTTGAATTGGCTTAAACGGTTGAATCGCTGTGAACTTCATCTCTGAACTTTTAATCTCAATTCCTTCATCACTTTCAAAGTTGATTGTAACATTATAAGCTGTTAGAAGCATATCTTGCTTTTCTGATAGAAAGGAATATTCTAAATAATCGTCATACATAACTTTAATCAATCTCGCATTGTTTTGCAAAAGAATTGTCGTGGTTAAAGTTTCTCCTTTGTTAACATGATTACTTCCAACGATGTATGCTGTAAAATATGGTTTTTCTTCATAATTTAAAGCTAATGCAGGTTTCGTAACGACAAACATAAAGATTAGCAATATTACAAGAACTATCGCTCCACTCAAACTCGTAACATTAATTTTCTTCCCTTTCCATTTACATCTTAACACGCTAACCACCTGTTGTAGCTTGAGCTACAAAAAGATACTTAAATCTTTCCGAAGATTAGTATTTGTGGATAAACTCGTGGAAGTGTTAAGAGATTTTAAATTAACAGACTATGAAATAAAAGTTCTACTAACCTTAATTTCTGAAGGGGAGTTGACAGCATCGCAGATATCTTCAAAAAGTGGAATTCCAAGGACGTCTGTTTATGAAGCTGTGAAATCTTTAGAAAAGAAGGGATTTATTACATCTTTCGGGAAACCTCTTAGGTTTAAAGCAATGAGCGCTAAATATTTAGTTAGCCTTTTTACAGACAAACTAAAAGAAAAACTTGAGATTATAGATTCTGGGCTGAGAGAACTTGAAAAATCTGGGAAAGAGGAAATAGTTAGGATAATAAGAGGTGATATAGCTTATACAATAATAAGTGAAGAAGTAAAAAATGCTAAGAGTATATATGTAGCTTCAATTGGGTTAGATGATAAATTGAGAGAGATTTTCAAAAGTAGGAAAGTTAAAATTCATGAGAAAAGATCTGAAGGATTTACACACGGAATAGTCATTATTGACAATAAAAAAGTTATACTTTTTACAAAAGTAAAAGATGAGCTTACCATAATGATAGGTGAGGGAGAGTTTAAAGAGTTTTATGTTGAGATGTTAAAAGCTTTTCTTGCCAGTAAATATGGGATAGAGCTTGAATTTTAATTTTTTGTTGTTTTATTCATTTTAGTTTGGTTTATTTGTCTATATTTGTTTATTTATTTTGTATTGTTTTTTATTTTTAATTTTTATTTTTTATTTCATTTTAATTTTATTTTTATTTATTTAAATTTAAAAAATTTTAAAAAATAATATTTATAAAAAATAAATAATATATAAATATAATTTTCAGCCAGCCTCCAGCAATTCTATTCCATCTTCTGTTAATTTCAGCTTTCCATTTTCTTCAACAACGAATCCCTCTCTTATCAACCAATCTAAATTGAATTTAAATTGAAAATCACTTAATTTTAACTCCTTCTTTAACTCCTCTCTAGTTTTTCCGTGAATACCTATTGACGCAATTATCTGTCTCCTCACAGGGCTCATAGATGCTTTAAACAGTTTTTCGTGATGAGACTTATCTCTTTCCTTCCCCATAACACCACCCATCAATCACCGATTTTTATCAATTTTTATATTTTAATAAAAAAAATGATGATACTAATAACGTTTTCGAATTTTTGTCTTACTTCGTTAATTGCAAATTGTTCATTAACTGTTCCCCTATAATTAAATCAAGCAATTTTAAAAATTCATCCTCACTACCTCTCGGTATAGTTGCACCAGCTGCTATGCTATGTCCTCCTCCCTTACCACCTACTCTCTCAGCAGCTTTGCTTATAGCCTTTGCTAAGTGAATTCCTTTTTCAACAAGCTTTTGAGTTGCTCTTGCAGAAACTTTTATACCCTCATCGCTCTCCGCAAAAGCTATAACTGGCTTCTCTTTATTTGCAAGTGTGAAGCTCATCCCAGCAACTATCCCGACAATCGTATCGGGTATATTATTTCCAGCATGAAAGAATTGAATGTTTTTAAGTTCATATATTCCAATCTCCTCAACAAGTCTAAGGCCATTTGATAAATTCTTTCTATGCTCAGCTAACAACCTCCTAGCTTTCTTAAAAGCATCTCCTCTCTCTCCAAGACAGACTTTTAATCCTATTTCATTAAAACCATATCTAGCTGTAGCATTCAGAAGAGTTGAAAACTCCATCGCATCCCTTAACTCAGTACCTTCCTCTTCATTTACAAGGATGTAAACGTCCCCAACAATCTTCATTATTAGATTGAATGGATATCCCATTTCAACACAGATTTTTACTATCTCCGAAACAATCCTTTTTTTCTCTTCATCAGATAGGTCGATCCATCTAAGCCATTTATCATCATCTTTAATCCGAACATCAATCAACTTTAAAAATTCAATTGCTCCTCTTTCATTTCCACTTATTCCAGGCATGTAGGGATCAAATGTATATTCAAGCATTTTATAAACTGGTCTTGTTTGTTTACCAAAAAATCTCAAGTCTCTATAAACACTTACAAATCCATTTTTTACCGCTTCGTTAACAATAAATCTGTTTAAACCCACAAGTTTACCAGCTTTTGAATCTTGTAGATCTCCAATAGCTCCTACAATTGCTATCGCTGAAAGATCATAATTTAATCCCATCTTTTCAGCTACTAGATATGTAGTTGTAGATCCACTAAGATCGTAACTCCCATCATATCCGAAATCATGTGGGTTGAGTTGGTGAATATGGCTCTTTACTGGAATATGATGATCAGTTATAACAAACTCAATACCTTCTTTTTCTATAAGATCCAACTGCCCACTTCCTAAATCAGTAAACCATGTGAATTTATTCTCATCAGCTATTCTTCTCAACTCTATTTCATCGAGTTGTTTAACAAATTTAATATCCACCTCTTTTCCAGCTCTTCTCAAAGATTCAAAAGCGATAGCTCCAGAGGTTATACCATCAGCATCTATATGGCTAACAACTAAGATTTCATCATTCTTCTTCAAAAATTCAGCAATTTTAAATGCTCTTAAATTTATTTCTTTAATTTTTTCCATCAAAAAAAGTTAAAAAAGATGAATTAATCATTTTTGGTTGAGATACTTTTTAATTTACATGCCCATCTCGCCAAACTCTTCTCCTTCTCCTTTCTCTTTTTCCTTCTCTAATTCTTTTGCTGCGATTACATCGTCTATTCTCAAAAGCATTATCGCCACTTCAGTGGCTGAATCTATAGCATTCTTTTTAACTCTTAAAGGCTCTAACACTCCCTTTTCTTTCATATCCTCAACTTTCCCTGTATCAACATTAACTCCAGCGTATACATTTCCTTTTTCATGAGCTGATTTTAGCTCAACCAGCACATCTATTGGATCCAATCCAGCGTTCTCAGCTAAAGCTTTAGGAATGACTTCTAATGCTGATGCGAATGCTTCTGCAGCTAATTGTTCTCTTCCTCCCAAACTTGGTGCCCACTCCTTTAGCCTTAAGCTCAATTCTATCTCAGCTGAACCTCCTCCAGCTACAACTCTCCCATCTTCTAATGCTGAGGCTACAACTCTAACTGCATCCTCTACACCCCTTGCAATCTCATCAACGATGTGTTCAGTTCCACCTCTCACTAATATCGTAACAGACCTTGGGTTCTTGCATCCTGTAACAAACACCATCTTTTCATCACCGACTTTCTTCTCCTCGACCAATTCAGCCTCTCCAAGATCCTCTGGTTTGAGATCTCTTAGATCTGTTAGTATCCTAGCTCCAGTTGCTTTAGCCAACTTCTCTATATCACTCTTCTTAACCCTTCTAACTGCAAGTATTCCAGCTTTTGCTAAGTAGTATTGAGCAAGATCATCAATTCCCTTCTGACAGAAGACGACATTCGCTCCAGCTTCTACTATCTTATCAACCATTTCCTTTATCATTTTCTCTTCCTGCTCTATGAACTTCTGCAACATCTCTGGATCTGTTATTCTTATTTTAGCGTCTGTTTCGGTTTCTTTAACTTCAAGAGGTGTATCTATTAAGAGTATCTTTGCATCCTTAACTCTTTTTGGCATTCCAGGATGAACCACTTCTTTATCGAGTACTATACCATAAACAAGTTCTGTCTCTTCTATGCTAGCTCCAGTTCTTTTTTCAATCTTTACATCATCAGTTTTAACCTCTATCTTTCCGTTTACTTCATTTGCTATCGTTTTTACAGCTTTAACTGCAAGTTCCGAGAGTTTATCAACTGCTACTTCGGCTCCTTTTCCTGTCATTGCTGTTGCAGCGATCTTTTTAAGCATTTCATCGTCATCTTTGCTAACAGACATCGTTATCTCATTTAATATCTCAACAGCCTTCTCAGCAGCCAATCTATAACCCCTGGCAATAACAGTTGGGTGTATCTCTGAATCTAATAATTCCTCAGCTTTCTTTAACAATTCTCCAGCGATGACAACAGCTGTTGTTGTTCCATCTCCCACTTCATTCTCCTGAGTTTTTGCAACCTCAACAACCATCTTTGCTGCTGGATGTTCAACATCTATCTCTTTCAGAATTGTTACTCCATCGTTTGTTATAACAACATCTCCTAAGCTATCTACTAACATCTTATCCATTCCTCTTGGGCCAAGGGTGCTTCTTACAGCTTCAGCTATTACACGGGCTGCCATTATGTTCAACCTTTGAGCATCCCTACCAACAGTCCTTTGTGTTCCCTCTTTTAATATAAGCACGGGTTGGCCTTGTAAGGTAGCCATGGTTATCACCTC